>WQSU01000012.1 GCA_009787675.1 Lentimicrobiaceae bacterium | reverse complement strand
TTATTGTAATTGTGCCGGTGTAGCTCAGTTGGCCAGAGCAGCTGATTTGTAATCAGCTGGTCGGCGGTTCGAATCCGTCTACCGGCTCAATATTATGGGAGGATTCCAGAGTGGCTAAATGGGGCAGACTGTAAATCTGTTGGCGACGCCTTCGGAGGTTCGAATCCTTCTCCTCCCACTCACACAATTGCGGAAGTAGCTCATTTGGTAGAGCGAAAGCCTTCCAAGCTTTAGGTGGCGGGTTCGAGCCCCGTCTTCCGCTCAAAAATAAAAACCAATAAATTAATCTTTTAATTTATTGGTTTTTGTTTTTAAAGCGAATTAGGGTTTTAACACTTTTCAAATGAATATGTTCTCCATTTTACACATTTTCGTCACAATTATAATGAACCTGCTTTCTTCTTTTTTTACCAACCCTCAGGAAATAATGAGTCTATAAATTCAGCACGATTAAATACTTGAATCTGTTCAATTTTTTCGCCTACGCCGATATATTTTACTGGAATGCTGAACTGGTCGGAGATGCCAATCACTACGCCACCTTTGGCTGTGCCGTCCAATTTAGTGATAGCCAGTGCATTTACTTCTGTAGCTGCTGTAAATTGGCGTGCCTGCTCGATAGCGTTTTGTCCGATAGAGCCGTCTAATACTAACAATATTTCGTGTGGTGCATCAGGTATCTGCTTCTGAATCACATTCTTGATTTTTGAAAGTTCTCTCATGAGCGGAATTTTGTTGTGCAAACGACCGGCGGTATCAATAATTACCACATCAGATTTTTTGGAGATGCCTGAGGCTACGGTGTCGAAAGCCACTGCGGCAGGGTCGGCACCCATTTTTTGTGTGATAATCGGCACACCTGCTCGTTCTGCCCAAATCTCTAACTGATCAACGGCAGCAGCCCGAAATGTATCTGCAGCCCCTAACATGACACTATAGCCTTTCTGCTTAAATTGATACGCCAGTTTGCCAATGGTGGTTGTTTTACCCACACCATTCACGCCCACTACCATTATCACGTAAGGTACATCGCGCTTTGGAAGCTCAAAATCGGATAATTTCTCTGCATTGTTATCCATCAACAAGTCAACAATTTCTTCTCGGAGAATTGTATTTAACTGTGCTGTACTGATATACTTATCTTTTGAAACGCGGACTTCAATACGCTCCACAATTTTCAGCGTGGTTTCCACCCCTACATCGGAGGCAATAAGAATCTCCTCTAAATTATCCAAGACCTCATCGTCCACTTTTGATTTTCCAACAACAGTTTTGGCTAACTTTTGAAAAAAATTCTCTTTCGATTTCTCAAGAACCTGATTTAGTTCTTCCTTTTTGTCTTTTGAAAAAAATGAAAAAAAACCCATTATGTAATTCTATTTGCAATAAGTTTAAATAGTTTGCAAAAATATCATTTTTTGCTTTGATTTATTTTTTTTTCTCACCATTTTTAATAGCATTCGGCGATTCTTCTGACACTCATTTTTGCCACAAGAACGCATTATTATTTAGAGAGACACATTTAATATCAAATATAAAAATAATTCAACCAAATGTTTTTTATTCTGATAATCTTTATTTCGAGGACGAATCTCGATTTGGTCTCTTAAACCAAACCCGCTGAATTGAAAATTATTATACTCAACAATGCAGCTTTTCACAAAGCAAAAAACTGATCACATCAAAGTAGATTTGGCTAAAAAAGCCTTGAAAATGGCTTCTAATAACATAACCCGAAGAGATTCACTAAAGCTATAACTCATTGAAATACAAATTTTACGCAAAAAAAATAGAGTAATTTATGGTTACCTATCTTTAGCAAAATATTATACTTTTGCCCACGTCAGAAGGAGCAGAAGCAGGTCAACCTTAAATAGCAAATAACGAGAATGATAACAAAGTGGTATAACAAAAAAGATATACATAATGAAAAGAGTATTAATTTTATCATTAGCAGTAAGTTTAGTAATTTTTTCGGGATTTTCCCAAAGCATTGACAAGGAGAAATTAGACACTTATTTCGATGCGCTTGCGAGCAACAACAGATTTATGGGAAGTGTTGCCATTGCACAAGGCGACAAATTGATTTATTCAAAGTCGGTAGGATTTGCTGATGTTGAACAAGGTTTGACTGCGAGTGAAAGATCAAAATACAGAATAGGTTCGATTACAAAAACTTTTACTGCCGTATTAATCCTCAAAGCGGTGGAAGAAGGTATGTTGAGTTTAAGCGAAACTATTGATAAATATTTTCCAACCATTGGTAATGCCAACAAAATTACCATCGAACACTTGCTTCGCCATAGAAGCGGATTGCACAATCATTTGGACGAGTTTGTGAATTCAAATCGGCACACGCAACCGATAATGGAAAAAGAAATGATGGAAGTAATCATAAAAGGCGGAAATGATTTTGAACCGGATACGAAAATGGCTTACAGCAATCCAAATTATATATTGCTTACCTACATTCTCGAAAAAATTTATGAAAAGCCATTTTCAAAGATAGTGGAAGACAAAATCACCAATCAGCTCGGACTGGAAAACACTTACTTGGACGGGAAAATTAATACACAAAATGGTGAGTGTAATTCATACACGTTTCTCAATAATAGTTGGGTGCTAGCGCCTGAATTAGATGTATCACAAGCCCTTGGCGCAGGCGCGATGACGTCAACCCCAACGGATTTGGTTAAATTCAGCTGCGCGCTTTTTAACGGAAAACTGATTTCGGAAAACAGTTTGACAAAAATGAAAACCATTAAAGACCATTTGGGAATGGGACTAATTAAAATGCCTTTTTACGACAAAACAGGTTTTGGGCACACAGGTGGAATAGACGGATTTAGTTCAGTGTTTGCATATTTTACTACAAATGAAATTTCATTTGCCTATACAGCAAATGGCATGAATTTTAATGGAAATGACATTTCTATTGCAATTCTAAATGCTGCATTCAACAATCCGTTTGAAATTCCCGAATTTACAATATTGAATATCGCAGACGAAGAATTGGATAAGTATTTGGGCGTTTATTCAAGTTTGCAACTTCCTTTAAAACTGACTATAACCAAAAATAACGGACTACTATTTGCGCAGCTCACAGGGCAACCCTCTTTTCCATTGGAAGCAACTGCAAAAGACAAGTTTGAGTTTAAACAGGCAGATGCTGTTTTCGAGTTTAATCCGTTAAATAAGGCTTTAATATTGAAACAGCGTGGAATGGAGTTCCTTTTTGAGAGAGAATGATAATAAAAAGCATTCTCTAAAACGTTCGGGTTTGTTGCACAACCTCATTTTTTAAAACTGTTTCTAAATTCTTTTCGGCTGTCCGACTAAATTTTTTATGCTTTCTATGCCCATTGTATTTGGTGCCTCGAAACAATAAAATTGCAACTTTGGGGCGAATCCGAAAAAGAAAACGCCCTTTTTTTAATTGGTCAGTTGTGATAAAAAAAACAGAAAAATAACCTACCCTTCCGAGCCTTCATTTTTTATATTAACTTTGCCGCCCAAAGTACTTTTTAAAATTAATGACTATGAACACACAACAAGATGACTTAAAAATGATTCGCGAAATGATGGAGAAATCATCAAAATTTTTGTCCTTAAGCGGATTGTCGGGGGTGATTGCAGGGGTAACAGCCATTTTGGGCGCAGGGTTCGCCTACTTCTACCTGCTGCGTAATCCGGCAATGACAAACTACACAAGAATGCAGGAAATTATGATTTTGCTGGCAGATGCATCTCTTGTTTTAATCATCTCTCTGGGTGTTGCCATCTTTCTTTCCAAGAAAAAAGCAGCAAAAACAGGACAGCGTTTGTTCAATGCAATGACTTTAAAAGTTGTCTATCACTTTGCTGTTCCGCTTATTACGGGTGGACTTTTTGCGCTTATATTTCTTTTTAGAGGAGATTTGCAAATTGTTATTTCTTCCACGCTCATTTTCTACGGTTTAGCTTTGGTAAACGCATCTAAATTTACTTATAATGAAATTCATTATTTGGGAATAACTGAAATACTGGTTGGACTGCTCGCCGTTTTACTTCCACATAATAATCTGATTTTATGGACTATTGGCTTTGGCTTTTGCCATATCTTTTACGGAACGTTAATGCATTTTAAATATGATAGAAAAAAATAATGAAAGATATTATCACAAAGTTAAATAAAGCATTTGAAAGCAGAATCAGGTTAGCCATAATGTCGGTTTTATCTGTTAATGATGCTGTTTCTTTTAATTATTTAAAGGAACTTTTGGAAGTAACCGACGGCAACCTCGCCAGCCATTTGAAAGCACTTGAAAATATGAATTATATCACTGCAATCAAACAATTTATTGGAAGAAAACCAAATACAAGCTATCAAATTACAACTCTCGGGAGATTAAGTTTTCAAGAACATTTGAACGCGCTGGAAACTTTGATCAAGTAAATTTTTTTTAATCCTGTACTTTGAAAATCAAAGTACTTTTAATATCAATATTAACTTAAATTATTTAAAAAATGGAAAACCCTGTTAAAAAAGAAAAAAGATTTGTTCACTCACTAACATTCAAAGTAATAGTTATTGGAGTGATGACACTGCTCATGTTGATTCCCAACGCCATGATTCAAAATTTAATTTTGGAACGGCAAATGAGAAGCGAAGAAACGATTGAAAAAATCAATTCGCAATGGAGTCATGCTCAAACACTTTGCGCCCCTCTCTTGTGTATCCCCTACGAAACAATCTCTGAAAAACAAAAGGTGCAACGCCTTTTGTACATCACCCCCGAACATTTGGATATTAAGGTGAGACTGTATCCCGAAAGAAGACATTTTGGCATCTATCACACCATATTATACAAAAGCGAAATTACGATTTTGGGCAATTTCAGTAAAACGGATATGGAGGCGTTCTCTGCCTTAAACCTGCAATGGCACAAAGCTTGTCTTGCCGTTGGATTATCCGATTTGAGGGGTGTGAGTAATGTTGATTTTAGCGTACAAAACAAAAAATATGAAATGGAAACAAGTGCCCATAGATTTGTCTTGGAAAAAGCTTTAGTCGTACATTTGAATGACCTCTCCTTGCTGCAAAACAGTTTCGATTTTAAATGTGAATTAAGCTTAAACGGAAGCAGTTACATCAGTTTTATTCCTGTAGGGAAGACCACTCAGGCAGATGTTAGCGGAGAATGGAGCGCCCCCGGTTTTATGGGAGCATTCTCTCCGGAACACAACATTACCAAAGAGGATTTTCATGCACAATGGAATGTATTGTATTTTAACAGAGATATTCCCGAATCGTGGAAAGATAACGAGGTAAGCGATTATCAACTTAGAAACAGTTCTTTTGGCGTGAATCTAATAAAACAAGTTGATCATTACCAACAAAATATGCGTTCTTCAAAATATGCTTTAATGTTTATTGCGTTAACATTTGTTGTATTCTTTTTTGTGGAAACGCTTACCAAGAAAAAGATACATCCCTTTCAATATCTGTTGGTTGGAATTGCCATCATATTGTTTTACAGTTTGTTGCTTTCCATTTCCGAACAAATCAACTTCCGCATAGCGTACCTCATCGCCAGCAGCGCAACAATAGGGTTGATTACTCTGTATTCTCACACTATTTTCAAAAAATTGTCACAAACATTCATATTGTTCTTCATTCTCTGCGGCTTGTATCTTTTCTTATTCGTAACCTTACAGTTAGAAGATCTAGCGCTCCTTATAGGCAGTAGCGGATTGTTCTTGATTTTAGCTGTAGTGATGTATTTCTCGCGGAAGATTGGATTTTACAGGCAAGAAGAATTGCCTGCGGAGGAAAAATAACAACTCTTTTCTTATATTTGCGGCTTATTTATGAAAGCTATAACTATTTGATATTATGAACGAAATTATTGCAAACGAAGCCGGCTTTATTCCGCTTTTCTCTTTAGAAGATGAAGAAAATCTAAAAAAAGAGCCGGTAAATGAGGTGATTCCTATACTTCCTTTAATGAATACCGTGCTTTTTCCCGGAATGGTGATTCCGATTACAGTGGGGAGAAGTAAATCTATAAAACTCACACAGGAGTATTCGCGGAGTAATCATCCTATTGGGGTTATTACACACAAAGACAATGAGTTGGAAGAACCGAAAAAGGAAGATTTATATACTGTGGGAACATTAGCCCGCATCATCAAGTTTTTGTCCATGCCTGATGGAAGTGTTACCATTATTGTGCAGGGGATCAAGCGTTTTGAACTGTTGGAGATTGTGGAAACAGAACCTTTCTACAAAGCACGTGTAAAAGAATACGTTACGAAAGAGTTTACGCCGGAAATGAAAGGCAATGCCGATTTTGAGGCGCTCATCGGCTCTATTCGCGATACGGCAATTTCTATGATACGGCAGTCGCCGAGCTTTCCCCGCGAAGCCACTTATATGTTGCAAAACATTGAAAGTCCATCATTTTTAATGAGCTTTATCGCTTCCAATTTGTCGGTTTCGGTAGATGAGAAACAGTCTATTTTGGAGATTTGTGATATTGAGGAGCGCGGAAAAGTGGTGCTCAAATTTTTGAATAAAGACTTGCAAATGTTGGAATTGAAGAACCAAATTCAGAGCAAGTCGCGGGAAGAGATGGATAAGCAAACGCGCGAGTACATGCTTAATCAACAGATGAAAGCGATTCAACAGGAGTTGGGCGGCTCACCGGCAGAGAAAGACACCTCGCAACTAACCGAGCGCGCCAAAGAGAAAAACTGGAACGATGAAACCAAAACTCTGTTTGAACGCGAACTCAAAAAGCTGCAACGCACCAACCCCATGTCGCCCGACTATTCCGTGCAACTCAATTATTTAGAATTGATGATAGATTTGCCATGGAACGAATTTGGAGACGATAACTTTGACTTTAACAAAGCAGCTGAGGTGTTAGACAGAGACCACTTCGGATTAGAAAAAGTGAAAGAGCGTATTATTGAATATTTGGCGGTTTTGAAGTTGAAAGGGGATATGAAATCTCCCATTTTATGTTTGGCAGGACCTCCGGGGGTGGGCAAAACATCGCTCGGAAAGTCTATTGCTGAGGCTGTTGGAAGAAAATATATTCGCATGTCGTTGGGTGGGCTACGTGATGAATCGGAGATTCGCGGACACCGAAAAACCTACATCGGCGCAATGCCCGGACGCATTATCCAAAGTATGCGAAAAGCAGGACAGGCAAACCCTGTGTTTGTGTTGGATGAAATTGATAAAGTGCTCGGCATGAACGTGCAGGGAGACCCCTCCGCCGCCTTATTAGAAGTGCTGGACCCAGAACAGAATGCAACATTTTACGACAATTATCTCGAAACAACTTTCGATTTGTCGAAAGTGCTTTTTATTGCAACGGCAAACAATTTGGGAAATATTCACCCTGCGCTGTTAGATAGAATGGAAGTGATTGATATTGCGGGATATTTGATAGAAGAAAAATTAAATATTGCGCAAAAGCACTTGATTCCGCGCCAGCTCAAAGAGCACGGCATGGAGGAAAATGGATTGCAGTTCTCTGATGAAATATTGGAACACATTATTTCCGATTACACGCGAGAATCGGGCGTAAGAAATTTAGAGAAGCTGATTGCCAAAATGATACGCAAGCGTGCCTCTCAATTTGTTCGCGACGGGAATTTAGAAAAAGATATCGTAATTTCCGATTTGTCGAAAACCTACGGAGCGCCCATTTTTCAAAAGGAGCGGTCGTTAGATAGCAACGTATCGGGCGTGGCTACCGGTTTGGCGTGGACTACCACCGGCGGCGAAATTCTCTTTGTGGAGTCGGTTATCAATTCGGGTAAAAACGGCTTGACAATGACCGGAAATCTTGGCGATGTGATGAAAGAATCGGCAACCATTGCCTTTGAGTATTTGAAAACCTACGCCAAAGATTTCGGCATTGACGAGACTGTTTTTGAGAACACGCACGTTCATTTACATGTGCCGGAAGGGGCAACCCCCAAGGATGGTCCCTCTGCGGGCATCACCATTTTAACTTCCATGATTTCAGCATTTACGAAGAAAACGGTGCGCCCAAAAATTGCTATGACAGGCGAAATTACGCTACGCGGAAAGTTGTTGCCGGTGGGCGGCATCAAAGAAAAGATATTAGCCGCGAAACGTTCCGGCATTTACGACATCGTGCTCTCTTCCGAAAACAGAAAAGATGTGGAAGATATTAAAGAACATTTCATCGAGGGAATGAAGTTTCATTATTTCAGTGAGATGAAGGATGCTGTGGGGTTCTCCTATTAAATATCCTCCGTCAAAAGCGCCAAACATTCATCAGATAGCTGTAAATGGTCTGCAACAGAGTCGTTTTCCAACCGAATGGGAATAGGAAACTGCAAATTCTCTTTAGGAATCTGTCTTACGGGTGCTAACAGATCCAATTTTCTTTTTCGAGATTGTTGGTTGGCATATACTTCATATTTACAATAAAAATCTCTTAAAAAAGAAACAATTTTTACTTCTCCTGAGGTTTGTTCTTTTTCTAATATGTAAGAAATATTTTGTACATGAAACGGTTCTATTTTTGCTAAAAACTGTGAAAAAATGTCACTTTCAATATCTTTTCTGGCAAATAATAAAAGAAGATAGTCAATATCTTCAATTTCAAAATCGAAACATCGAAATCCTTGTTTATTAAAAAGATATAGAAATTCATCAAATAAGGAAAGGGTTTGAAAATGTAATTTTTCTTCCGCTTTAGAAACAAAAAGTTTCTGTTGGTTTGAGATGGCGGCTTTGTTTTCCAACAACAAACAATGGATAGATTCTTGTAGAGAATATTCTGCATAAAACACAGAAAAAGTAGCAGCATATCTATCGGAATTGTACTCAAATTCGGGTAAAATGGTAAAGGTGCTCTGTTGAGCTTTTCCTAATTGATTGGCAAATGAGTACGCAGGAAGTTGTGATTTTAAGGCAAATATTCGGTAGGTATTGAAAACGCCAAAAAAATCAGGAATGTTTAGCGATCTTTTCTTTGATGCTGCCCTTTTCATTGTCTTTTTTTCCATTTTCGCTCTTCTTTTGAAGTTGTTCATACGCTTTTTCAGCCGCTAATTGGTCGGCTTTTTTTATTTTAAACTCCTCTGCTTCAGCAATAAATTTACCATTCAGGTAACATTGCGAAATAAATATTTTTTTGCCTTTGGAATGGTCAACAGCATGGTTTTCGAATCGAACGCTCATGTTATTTTTTTGCGCCCAATTAATTAACTTACTTTTATAATTTGTCTCTCCTTGCAATACAGATTCCAAATCCATGAAAATAAGCAGTAATTTATTGATAATAACATCTTTAGTTTTTTTATATCCTTTGTCTAAATAAAGTGCACCGATGAGGGCTTCAAAAGTATTTCCGTGAATGGAGTTGGATTGGCAATGCGGCTCTACGATAATGAGTTCGGTAAGCCCCATTTTTCTTGAAAGCCTGTTCAAATGGTCGCGACACACAATTTTAGAGCGCATTTCCGTAAGTGCACCTTCAAGGCGGAGAGGAAATTTCTTATACAAATAATCTGCCACCACAGCATTTAAGACAGCATCACCAAGATATTCAAGTCGTTCGTTATTATAGGCATTGCCGACTGCGCTCCTTGAAGCGACTGAAGAATGAGTGAATGCCATTTTATAAATATCCAAATTTTTGGGTTTAATTCCCAGAATATTTTTTAGAAATTTTGCAATCTCTTTTTCAGAACTATTTTTTTTAGCAAAAATATTCACAGCCAATACGTTTAATCAAATTTCGAAAAAACAAGCGACGCATTATGTCCTCCAAACCCAAAGGAGTTGGAGATTGCTGCGTAAAACGGATGTTCTATGGCATGGTTGGAAACAAAGTTATAGTTGGGCAATGCCGGATCCTTTTCTTTCAAGTTGATAGTAGGCGGCACTTTTCCTGTGTGGAGCGCTAAGATAGTGGCAATAGCCTCTGCGGCTCCGGCAGCGCCGAGCATGTGTCCGGTCATTGATTTAGTGGAGTTGATTGCCATCTTAAATGCGTGCTCTCCGAAAAGGTCTTGAATAGCCACACATTCCGACATATCTCCGAGCGGAGTTGAAGTTCCATGGGTGTTAATATGCCCAATGTCAGTGGTTTTGAGTTGGGCGTCTTCAATGGCTATTTTCATTGCCAGTTTGGCAGCTTCTCCTTGGGGGTGCGGTGCCGTAATGTGGTGTGTATCTGTAATTAAGCCTACGCCGGCAAGTTCAGCATATATTTTTGCACCGCGTGCTTTGGCGTGTTCGTAATCTTCAATAATTAAGGTTGCTGAACCTTCTCCCATCACAAAGCCGTCGCGGGTAAGGTCGAATGGACGTGATGCTGTTTTGTAGTCATCGTTGCGTGTAGAGAGTGCATTCATGGAGTTAAAACCGCCGATACCCAGCTGGTTGATGCACGATTCTGCTCCGCCAGAGATAACAATATCCACTTTTCCTAATTGTATGGCGTGAAAAGCGTCTGCTAAAGCATTAGCGGAAGAAGCGCAAGCTGAAGTAGTTACACAATTTGTTCCGGAAAATCCGTAGTATAATGCGATGTTGCCGGCAATCATGTCACTCAAAGCGCGGGTGAGTAAGAAAGGGCTGAATTTGGGGATTCCACCGGTTTGATAGAGCACATTTACACCCTCAAAAACGGAGTTAATTCCACCAACGGCAGTACCTAAAATAACGCCCACCCTTTGCTTGTTAATTTTTTCAACATCCAATCCGCTATCATTAATAGCTTCTACTGCTGTGATAAAGGCATATTGTCCGCATCTGTCCATAGAGCGAGACATCTTCCTGTCAATTAAATGTGTAGGGTCAAATTCTTTTAATTCGCAAGCAAATTTTGTTTTATAATGCTCTGTGTTGAAATAAGTAATAAGATTTGCGCCACTTACTCCTTTTAGCAAACTACTCCAATATTCGGAAACAGAGTTACCAATAGGAGTAAGTGCACCTAATCCTGTAATAACAACTCTTTTAACTTTCATTAAAAAAGGTTATTAAATTAACTCATTGATTTAATGTACTCAATTGCGTCTCCAACTGTTGCAATTTTTTCGGCTTGATCGTCAGGAATAGAGATTCCAAACTCTTTTTCAAATTCCATGATTAACTCAACAGTGTCAAGAGAGTCTGCACCTAAATCGTTGGTAAAACTTTTCTCTGGAGTTACGTCAGCAGGGTTAACACTAAGCTTCTCTGCAATGATTCCTTGCACTCGTTCAATAATTTCTGCCATAAAAATACTTTTTTAAATTAGGCGGCAAAAATAGCACTATTTCTATACAAAAAACGTCAAAATGCATAAAAGGCATCCATGTTTTTGTTAAGCATCTGATTAATAGGTTAATATTTTTTAACTTTCGTTAACATTTGATAAATATTCATCCTACAACAGAAGGCACATTTTTTCGTTTTTGCACAAAAAAACCGCCTTGTACAGGCGGCTTAAGAGTATTTTTTTGGAAAAATTATTTTCCAAATTTGTATCTGACACCGATAGCAATGGCGCCAGAGTATAAGCCGTGATAGTAAAAATCTACGCCAACACTTTCTGTACCATCCCAGTAGGAGGTGTATTTATTATAAAAGCAAGGACCGATTAGGGGACGGTATTCAAAAGAGAGTTGTAAAGGAAATTTAAAACTCCATTCTATACCAATCATTCCGGCAACGCCTATAAAGCCGGTTCCCCAGTTTTTTGCATTGCTTTCCAAAAAATATACTCTATTACCCAACCATTCATAACCTCCTCCAATGCCAACTCCGGGATAAAGATTTAATGCACCGGCATCCACAGATAAAAGTGGAATGAGCCAGTTGAATGTTGCAGTAGCTTGCACTCCCCACCAGCCATAACCAAGAAAATCTAAATCAGCTTGAATCATGTTTTTTTCACCGATTTGGTGTTGATAAGAAGGACCAATACCCCAACCGATACGTCCTCCGATAGCTCTCGGCTGTGCCATTGCAACCGTACAAGTTGCCATCAAAATAATAGCAAAAATTGATAATCTTTTCATAAAAAAAATGTTTAAAAATTAAGAGCACAAAAATAGAAAATTAATAATATGATCCCCCCCCAAAAAAGGGGGGTGAAAAAATATTATTATAAAATACATGTTAGTTGTTGCGGCGCTGCAATAATATAGTCTGCCTGCGCCCATTCCAACTCCTCTTTTGTGCGAAAACCCCAAAGTACGCCTACTTTTTTAATATGGGCATTTAGCGCAGTTTCCATATCCACGGCGGTATCTCCTATATATAATGTATCATTCCTATCAATTTGGGTTTTCTCTAAAATATCATATACTATCTGCGGGTGCGGTTTTATGGGCACATCTTTTCTGTTCCCAAAAACGGCAGCCCATTGAATGGTGGGGAAATAATATTTCATCAAATCGGGCAACAAGTCGTGCGGTTTGTTTGTGGCTACCGCTAACAAAACTCCCTGTTCTTGCATCATTTCCAGCATTTCAACGATGCCAGGGTATGGGGTGGTTTTGTCAGCTTTGTGAAGTTCGTAATGTATCATGAATTGTTTAAAGATTTCAGTAAAAGCTATTTCAGCTATCTCTTTGGGTAAAGCGCGGCGCAGCAGCATTTCCACGCCATTTCCTACAAAATATTTATAGGCATCTACCTCGTGGGTGGGGTAGCCGTTTTGTTGTAAAACATAGTTGGTACAATCGGCTAAATCGTCTAAAGTATTTAACAAAGTGCCATCCAAATCGAAGATAATGAGTTTTACCATAGTTTAAAAAGGAGAAATAAAATCTTTAAAACAAATGCCTTGCAAATCTTTGGGCGCCACAATGGGATGTTCAATATTCCATTGGATATTCAAATCTTTATCGTTAAACAAAATGGTTCTTTCCGAAGCCGGATGGTAAATCTCGGAACATTTATAAGAAAAAATTGTATCATCTTCCAATGCGGCGAAACCATGTGCAAAACCTGCCGGAATGTAGAATTGCAATCGATTTTCTTCACTTAACAAAACTGAACAATGTTTTCCGTAGGTAGGACTTTCTTTTCTTAAATCCACTGCCACATCCAACGCCATCCCTTTAAGAACACGCACTAATTTTGATTGTGTAAAAGGTGGTATTTGAAAATGTAATCCTCTGATTACATTCTTTTTAGAACAGGATTGGTTGTCCTGCACAAAAACATCCTCAATGCCTAAGTTTTTAAATGTTTGTTGGTTATAACTTTCAAAGAAATAACCGCGAGCATCATTAATAACACCGGGTGAAAGAAGTATTAAATCTGGGATGGGGAGAGGGGATGTGGCTTTCATTTATGGTATTAAGTTCAAGGTTTAACATATTTTTCTACTGTTTATTATCATTGCTATCATTAGATTTTATTTTTTATTATAAACCACTTCTCATTTTTCACCTCGTATTCCTCACTTCTTAGTAAAGGTCACTGTGGTATTCATTATGTTCCCTTCAAGCATATCGACTGCGAAAATAAAGATTTTATAGGATTGTGTCAGACAAATTGTGAAATGCAAAGAGCACTAAAAAAGCATCTTCTGCCCCAAATACCCTAACTTATAAAGATCCAACCAAAAAACAGAAGGATTTCTTAAAATTTTCTGTTTTATGTTAGAAAGAAATAGTTTGTAAAACAAGCGGAAGAAAGGAATTAGTTTTAACTTTTTGATTTTAAAATAAGTAGCCAGCAGTCTGTTTTCGCTGACAAAGTCGGCGTCGATTTTGTTTGCTCTTAATAATGCGATGAGGTTGTCGATAGAGGTTTCCACTTTTTTCAGGTAATCTTCGTTGGTGTCCAAACCATCGTGGTAAAGCGGATTATTGATGTGAATCACAGGGATTTTTGCGTTTTTTAGCTGGTTGCCAAAGAAGGTATCTTCATTGCCATACGTGGAAAATGATTCGTCGAACTTTACAAGTTCAAATATTGATTTTGAAAAGATTGCATTAAAAGAGGTGAACGATTTGTAGGGTTTGTCGTTGCGGGAAGCAGCATCGGTAGCTTCTCTTTTTTTGCCGTAATACCAACGCAAATAATATTTTGGGTTTGGTTTCTGCGTACGGTACGCCACCCCGCCAATGATGCAAATTGGTTTTGAGTTTCTGGATATTTCTAAAACATAATTATTTATGTAATAAGAAGATAATACCGCCGCATCGCAATCCATAAACAACAGGAAAGGATAGTTTGCTTTTTCTACCAGTAAATTGCGCATTTTGGCTCTGCCAATATTTTCCGGTAATGAGAAATAGGTAACGCCATTCAAACTCACCAATTTTTCGTTGGCGTGCGGTTCTGTTGAAGCGTCATCGCCCAAAATAATTTCAAACTCCACATTGGCGTAAGAGAGTTGCGCGTGCAAATCTTTCACCAATTTGGCAACATTAAAATTATATATGGGAATAAGTACTGAAATCATAATTATAATCCTGAATCTAAGATATTTCCGTCTTCAATTAGTAAAGAGCGGGAGGGGAATTTGTCAATCATCATAAAGTCGTGGGTAGCAATTAAGACGGTAGTTCCTTTTTGGTTGATATCATGAAATATTTGAAAAATCTCTTCGGAAGTGAAGGGGTCTAAGTTTCCGGTGGGTTCGTCGGCAATCAAAAGTTCCGGATCGTTAAGCAAGGCGCGCGCAATGCACACCCGTTGCTGTTCGCCCCCCGAAAGTTGGTGCGGATACTTAAAATGCTTGGTGCCCAATCCAACCAAATCCAACGTCTTCACAATTCGCTCGTAGCGTTCATCTTTCTTTTTCCAGCCAATCGCTTTGAGGGCATTGTCTAAATTGGCAAAAACTGTTTTTTCCGATAAAAGTTGATAATCTTGAAAAATGATTCCTATTTTTCTACGCAAATAGGGAATCTGTTTTGTTTTAATTTTCCTCAAATCAAAGCCCACAATTTCAGCATGTTCGCCGTTAGCTTTTTCATCAGCAATTAATAACTTGAGGATAGAAGATTTTCCTGCGCCCGTTTTGCCTATGAGATACACAAATTCTCCTTGCCGGATGGTTAAGGATACATCGTGCAAAATCATTAATTTTTTTTGATATACATCGATGTTTTTCAATGCAATAACGGTTTCTCTATCGGCGAAATCTTCCATAGTTTAGATGTCTATTTTGGCGTAATGGGCGTTTTGTTCAATAAATTCGCGGCGCGGGGGCACCTCATCTCCCATCAACATAGCAAATACGCGGTCTGCCTCCGTTAAATTTTCAATGGTTACTTGTCGCAACGTGCGGGTTTCGGGGTTCATGGTTGTATCCCAAAGCTGTGTTTCGTTCATTTCTCCCAAACCTTTGTAGCGTTGCACGTGCAAGCCGCCCAAGTTGGTACCGTTGCTCGTAAACTCGGAGGTTACGGCTTCCCGTTCTTTATCCGACCACACATAGCGTTCCTGTTTTCCCTTTTTAATCAAATAGAGTGGCGGAGTGGCAATATACACGTGTCCATACTCAATTAACTCTTTCAGATGGCGGAAGAAAAAGGTGAGGATCAGCGTGGCAATGTGGCTTCCGTCCACGTCGGCATCGGTCATGATGATCACTTTGCCGTATCGTAATTTCTCCAAATTCAGAGCTTTACTGTCTTCTTCCGTACCAATGCTAACGCCCAAGGCGGTGAAGATATTTTTAATTTCCTCGCTGTCAAATATTTTGTGGGGCATTGCTTTTTCCACGTTCAAGATTTTTCCGCGCAACGGAAGAATGGCTTGGAACTTGCTGTCGCGTCCCTGTTTTGCCGTACCGCCGGCGGAATCACCCTCAACCAAGTAGAGTTCACATTCTTCCGATTTTTTGGAAGAACAATCCCAGAGTTTGCCGGGGAGGCCGCCACCACTGAATACACTTTTGCGTTGCACCAGTTCGCGGGCTTTGCGGGCGGCGTGGCGCGCCGTAGCTGCCAAAATCACCTTATTCACAATCTCTTTTGCATCTTTTGGATTCTCTTCCAAATAATTGCGCAACATTTCACCTACCATTTGATCCACAATACCGGAAACCTCGTTGTTGCCCAATTTGGTTTTTGTTTGTCCCTCAAACTGCGGTTCTGCCACCTTTACGGAGATAATGGCGGTTAAGCCCTCGCGAAAGTCGTCGCCGGAAATCTCAATTTTCTGTTTTTCTAACTTTTCCAGCATCTTGCTTTCATCGGCATATTTTTTCAACGTTCTGGTTAAGGCACGACGAAATCCCGTAAGGTGCGTTCCACCCTCTATCGTGTTGATATTATTCACATAAGAGTGAATATTTTCTGTAAACGACGTGTTATACTGCATCACCACTTCCACCGGCACGTTTTCTTTCTCTCCTTCCATGTAGATAGGGTATTCCATAATTTTTTCGCGTCCGCCGTCCAAATAGTTGATAAAATCTTTCAACCCTTCTTCCGAGTGGTAAGTATCTTTCAAAAAAGTGCCGTCTTCTTTCTCCTCGCGTTCATCAATAATTTCGAGTGTAATGCCTCTATTTAAGAATGCCAGTTCTTTTAAACGTGTTGATAACGTGCTGTATTTGTATTCGGTAGTGATAAAAATGGTATCGTCGGGTTTAAACCAGATTAGCGTTCCGCGGTAGTCGGTTTGCCCCACTTCTTTCACCGAGTAGAGTGGTTTTCCGTATGCAAACTCTTGCATATAGTGAGTGCCGTTGCGGAACACTTCAGCTTTAAGATGTACCGACAGTGCGTTAACGCAGGAAACGCCCACGCCGTGCAAACCGCCGGAAACCTTGTAAGAATCTTTGTTGAATTTTCCGCCGGCGTGCAATACGGTGAGCACCACTTCCAATGCGGAGCGTTTTTCTTTTTCGTGATAATCGGTAGGGATTCCGCGCCCGTTGTCCAGCACGGAGATAGAGTTGTCTTTGTGAATGGTAACTACGATATGGTTACAATGTCCGGCAAGCGCTTCATCAATAGAGTTGTCCACCACTTCATATACCAGATGGTGTAATCCTCTTTCGCCCACATCCCCAATATACATGGCGGGGCGTTTGCGGACGGCTTCCAAACCCTCCAGCACTTGTATGTTTTCAGCGGTATATTCTGCAGATTGTTGTAGTTCTTTGTTTTCTAAATCGCTCATAATCAATATATAATCTGTTTTTTCAAAATGTGTGCAAATATAGCAAAAAAAGTGAAGCAGGGAAAAATGCTATCAGGTACATTGATTATTTCTTGTACTGTTATTGCTACAATATATCAAGTAATGCACCTTGCTTCTGAACAGAATATTTTTTTCCCATTTTCTATTCCAATCTCTTGAATGGTAGAATAGGCATCGTTTTATCTGAATGCAAAGATTTTAAATGTGCCACTTGGCTACTGGATAATTGTCTGTCTAATAAGCCAAATTCATTCTTACAATGGGTGAACTGTGTTTCTTGAAAAAGTGAAGATGCAGTGGCTGCTTGTGAAATGGTTACCATAGTGGAAGAGTTTGCTTCTCCTACTGTGAAAAACAGTGAGAAACTGAAAAGTAGTATTTTTAAAAATAGTTTCATCTTTTTTTGATTTTCTATCGCTACCTTTTTTTTGATTGTTAATTGCATAAAATCTCTCGACAATAATTTCGACATTTTTGTTATCATTCGTTGTTATTTTTCATAGATATATGTTAATACTTTTCTCCCATCAATTAATTCATTATGTTCAATTTTTATTACTTTCCCTTGATTGTCTAGCTTTATATCCATAATAAATAGTCGCGCAGGACTTCCTTCTATTCCAATAGGAATAAATTTCTTACTTCCTTTCAAATTAGGAACATAATAATACTTTCTACATTCAACATTTTGATTATCATTAGGATTATATGTGTATATTTCCGACCATATAGATGAATTGTCAATTATATCAAAGCGTTCAAGTTTTCCATTTTTATATATTGTCCGTGTAGATGGGCCGCAAAAGATCGTTAGTTTTTTGTCAATAAATGTGACGCTAAATTCTGTATTTCTTTCTCGAATTACATAATTCTCAACGATAGTTCCATACGAATTAATATCCTGCATTCGTAAGAGTCGCCCTTTGTTATCAATATCATAAATAACATAATTGCCGCTGTTATTTTTTTGAATAGATTTTAGCAATCTTCCTTTTGTAAATCCGTCTGTCGTTTTGTCCATTACAAGACTTGGACAAAAAAATCCAAGATACATATTTGCATTCGCAGTTCCGTATTTTGTCTCATTTGTGTTTCTTTTGACATTTTCAAGCAATTCTTCATACTTTTCTTCTATACAAGCTGTTATTTGTTCCCGAAAATTAAAAATCTCGTCAAATTCTTTATATAAATTCTCAGTCATATTGTTTTTTTTTTCGTATTTTGCTTAATAATAATTTATAATGTAATTAGTATAATTAGAATGGCCATCCTACTTTTCTAAGTAATAATGGATTATCTAATACTGGCTGTATCACAGTCTTATTGTAAAGTTGTAAAAATTCTACTTGATTGCCACCTGCCGCCTTCATAGCATCTTGCATGTTTTTAAGAACAAACTTGTGATAACTATTAGGATGTCTGCCTAAATGAGGCATAGCCGCTTTATTCCATGCGCCATTGAGGTCAAGCCCAAATTGATTTGCAATACTCCTCATTTCTGGAGTAAACCTGCTATTTTTAATTGTAGCAAAGTGGTGCATTTGAGTGGGTAAACTCCTCATTCCATCCCGCGCCACCA
>WQSU01000011.1 GCA_009787675.1 Lentimicrobiaceae bacterium | reverse complement strand
GTCATTCCAGTTCGCGCAATTTTGCTTTTTCGGCGCTGCGTTTTAGTGAGAAACCGAAAGGTTTCAGCCAGGGGTCTATTTGAAGTAACGGGGGTGGTTTCATTTTGGTTATTCTATGTAATTACTTGGTATCCTCCGGTTTTGTCAGATCCGACATATTCAATCAATTTATTGTCTTTCAGGATTTTTAGATAACGTCTATTTATCAAAAATAAACAACCTAATTGGCGAATTAATAAAATAATCTCTGTGAATGAAAGTGTTCGTCAATGTTTCTACAAATACTTCAAGTGGTCTTTCCAACTGTCCGGTTTCATCCATCAAAGAAATATTTTTCAAAAGTTTTTCAGTAGTGAAATTTGTGTCCATTGCCCGTACAATTTCCTCAATTTCTGTACTCTGTACTAAGTAGCTAAGAATACCGGCATTGGTTAATTCGTCCTTGTATGTTTTGTCTTTACCTTTTGGAATAGTTGTAACCATAATGTTTTGTCCGTCAATGTTAACCGTTTCCGTATTTATAATAATGGCAGGTTTTACATTTTCAGAAGCAGCGTTGGCAAGTAGCGCATTGGTTTGTTGTATCTCTTCAAACGATAAGCCTGTTACTACACCGGTTTTGTCATTAATCCCACTAACAAGCACTCCACCTTGAGCATTACTGAAAGCAACCATTTCCACACCCATTTTACAGACTTCTTCCGTCCTTATTTTGAATTGGACAGTAGTTGTTTCGCCTTGCGGGATAAGGCGTTTTATTTGTTCTGCAGTCATCATACTTGCTGATTTGTCAAGCTCCGGCAAAAATACCTTTTTCCCGATTTAGAATTGTTGGAATTGAAGAAGATGACAAATGACACATTTTTTCAAATGCATATAAAAGAATATTCCCGAAATTCCGTCACAGAAAACAAACTGTGAGATTCCCTAATTTTTGAGCCAACTATGATAATTTTTCCAACAAATAAACCAAAAAACATACAAAATCCTCGCTCAAAAATAGGCGGTTTTTTTTTTATTTTCGCCTAAAACATAAACAATGAAACAAATAAACATCTCATTTTCAGTCATAAATGATTTTTTATTGAAAAGCCAACAATAATATTCATAAAAAATATTATTTTTGCCGTCCCGAAGCGGTTCCGTAGCTCAACTGAATAGAGTATCTGACTACGGATCAGAAGGTTACAGGTTTGAATCCTGTCGGAATCACTGGAAAGGCTGTTTGTACAGAATGTAAAACAGTCTTTTTTTATTTAAAAAAAGTTGTTTTTTTGTCATTCCAAAAATTAAACTATGAGTGTAAACAGATTATCCGCCATTTCCGCCATCGACGGAAGATATTACAAACAAGTTGTTGCGTTATCAGACTATTTTTCTGAATTTGCACTTATTCGGGCGCGGGCGCTCGTAGAAATTGAGTACTTTATTACCCTGTGCGAACTCCCGTTACCGCAATTGAAAACTATTAATACAAAGGTTTTTGATGACTTGCGCGTCATTTATCAACACTTCTCCGAAGAAGATGCCTTGCGTGTCATTGAAATAGAAAGTGTTACAAATCATGATGTAAAAGCGGTGGAGTATTTCTTAAAAGAGAAGTTCGATATTTTACATTTATCTGAATATAAGGAATTTATTCATTTTGGGTTAACATCGCAAGATATAAACAATACGGCAATTCCCTATTTAATGAAGGAGTTTCAGCGGGATGTCTGGTTTGAAGAGATTGAAAATCTGCAACAACTTTTACGAAAGAATGCGATAGAGTGGATGCATACGCCCATGTTGGCGCACACCCATGGACAACCTGCTTCGCCCACCACTATGGGAAAAGAATGGTTTGTATTTTATGAACGCATTGAAAATCAATTAGCATTATTTGAAACGATCCCGTTTTGCGGAAAATTTGGCGGCGCCACCGGTAATTTTAATGCACACCATGTTGCCTATCCTGATATTGATTGGGTAACTTTCGGCAATAAATTCTTGAAGGAAAAATTAGGATTGAAACGTTTGCAAACCACCACACAAATAGAGCATTACGACATGATGGCAGCCTATTTTGATACTATGAAGCGGATCAACACCATTTTGCTTGATTTTGCACGTGATGTATGGGCTTACATCTCAATGAATTACTTTACACAAAAAGTAAATGAAAAAGAGGTAGGTTCTTCTGCAATGCCCCATAAAGTAAATCCTATTGATTTCGAAAACGCTGAGGGAAACATTTGCATTGCCAATGCCTTGTTTGAAGGACTTTCTGCCAAACTTCCCGTTTCAAGGTTGCAACGCGACTTAACCGACAGTACTGTAACGAGAAACATAGGCGTGCCATTTGCCCACAGTATTGTAGCGCTAAAATCGCTCCTGCGCGGAATAAACAAGCTCATCATCAATAAAGAAATACTAAATGAGGATTTAGAAAAAAATTGGGCAGTAGTTGCTGAAGCCATTCAAACCATTTTGCGAAGAGAAAATTATCCGCAACCTTACGAAGCGCTCAAAGCCGCCACCAGAGGCAAAGCCATTACTAAAGAGGTAATATTGGATTTTATTGAAAGCCTAAATATTTCGGAAACAGTGAAAAAAGAACTGCGCACTATAACACCGCAGAACTACATTGGAATACAACCTTGAGCAACTATGAGAAAGGGCTGTCCCAAATCCATTTTATCTTTTTGATTAATAAGAATAAATAACAAAAAACGGAAATATGCAAACAAAATTAGAAATAGCCTCCAATTGGCTTCCTCGCTATACGGGAACTGCTTTGCCTGATTTTGGCAGGTATATCATTCTTACTAATTTTAAAAACTATGTAGCCAATTTTGCAGAAGTTATGAATACGGAAATTATGGGAGTTGACAATCCAATGCAAAGCGCTACGAAAGAAAATATTACCATTATCAATTTTTCTATGGGAAGTCCCATGGCTGCCACCGTGATGGATCTGTTGGTTGCCGTGCAACCCAAAGCTGTTCTTTTTTTGGGCAAAACGGGCGGGTTGAAAAACTACATCGGGCTGGGTGACTTGCTGCTGCCTATAGCGGCTATTAGAGGCGAAGGAACTTCCAATGACTACTTTCCCCCCGAAGTGCCGGCGTTACCCGCTTTTAATCTGCAAAAAGCCATATCTTCTACCATAAGAGACTATAACAAAGATTACTGGACAGGTACGGTTTATACTACCAATCGCAGATTATGGGAACATGACGAAAAGTTTAAAGAGTACTTGCGCTCCATAAGAGCCACAGCCATTGATATGGAAACGGCAACACTCTTTTCTGTAGGGTTTTACAATAGAATCCCTACCGGCGCCTTACTTATGATTTCCGACCAACCGATGCTCCACGATGGCATCAAAACAGAAAAAAGCGACAAGTTGGTAACAGAGCGGTTTTCTTTGGAGCATTTAAAAATTGGTATTGACTCTTTGCGTCAATTAATAAACAAAGGAACAACGATTAAGCACTTGAAGTTCGATTATTACGAATAATTTATTTAAAAAGTTTTAAAATCTCATACCCGTTTTGTCTATAAAATGACAATGCAACGTTTTTTTTGGATTTTATTATACTGATTTCTAATAAAATAAAATAATAAAGATTTTTTTTTCTCAGAATCGTATTCCACATCAAAGTTATTATATATTTGCGGCGATTTTTTATTCACCATTAATAATAGGAGGAACACTATCGATTAAATATCTACTTTTTAACTTTAAATAAAAAAATAAATGATTATGAAATCGATTGCGTTAACCGATAATGAGTTAATTTCTCATTATATCGATGGGGATGAAACTGCCCTCAAACATTTAATCAGCAGACATCAAAAAAAGGTTTTTTCCTACATTCTCATGTCGGTGAAAAATCGTGAATTAGCAGAGGATATTTTTCAAGATACTTTTATTAAAGTGATAAACACACTTAAATCAGACAATTATAAGGAAGAAGGCAAATTCTTGCAATGGGTAATGCGAATTGCCAACAACCTGAAAATTGACTACTATCGCAAAGTGCAACGCATGCCGGTTTTTGAATCCAACAGTGATTTCAACATCTTTGATGTGCTAAATGGAGCAGACCCCTCCATAGAACAAAAAATTATTACGGAGCAAATCTACAGTGACGTGAAAAATTTAGTGCAATATCTTCCTGAAGAACAGCGCGAAGTATTGGAAATGCGCATCTATGACGATGTTAGCTTTAAAGACATTGCCGAAATTACAGGGGTAAGCATCAACACTGCATTAGGCAGAATGCGATACGCCCTCATTAACCTTAGAAAATTGATTAAAGAGAAACGCGTAATCATTTCGTAAATTAAGAAATAGCATTTTATTTTATTTTTTTGCAATATTTCATTTTTATAGGCGTTTTCCATCTGTAAAAAGACGAAATTTCACCGCCTATGAATAAAGAGATTACACTTTACAGAAAATCTTCCAAATTAAATCTTAACCAAACTCCAAGAAAAGCTATTATTGAAAGTTTAATAAGCTATTCTAAATCAATGCAGTTTGTAAGCGCTTCCATCGGTAAATTCATGGTCATAAACAACTAATTTTACAATGTTAGGATTAAATCTGTTTTTTTCTAAAACATAAATGGTATTTTGGAAGAAAATGTAGTTTCCTTTTTTGCATAAAAAAGAGTTTTCAAAATCTTCATCAAGTTTCAAAAACAAATTGTTGACACGCTTTTTGTTATCATGATTCTTAATACTAAATTGATAACGTTTATCGAACTCATTATGAATAGAATCGGAAAAAATGAGCCCCTTACCGTGGCAACAAAATTGAAATGTGGCGCACTTGGAAATTTCGTAATTAATCACCTCAACATGTGCTTTTTTTCTTGCAATATCTATGGAATGCATGCAGAAAAAGAGATTCAATATAATTGCTGTACAGAAAACAAGCTGTTTTCTGCTGTTTTTTTGAAAAATATTGAAACAGATTATTAGCGCATAGAGTAAAAGAACCTGAATAAAATTAACAGAGATATTGGTGGTTAATGCACCCGGAAGTTGTTCGATGAATAGTATAATGCTGTTCATAAACTTCACTTCAATACCTAATACAAACCCGATTGCATTGGAAAGAAAACTGTTGAATGATACTGCTAAAGTGGCTACTCCCGTAATCATCATGACTGTAGATAGAGAAACAACGCATAAATTGGTCAGTAAGAAATAGTTGGGAAATTGTCCAAAATAGTAGATGGCGATTGGGGAGGTGGTTAGCTGCGCTGCTACAGAAACAGTTACCATTTCCCAAAGGTATTTGCTGAATTTGGTTTTGGGCTGTAGCCATGCTGTCATCAATTTTTGGTAGATCACAATGCCGAACATAGCAAGGTAGCTCAATTCAAACCCCACATCAAATAGCAGTACCGGATTGATAATAAGCAAGATGAACAAAGAAGTAAATAAACTTTGCAGCATATTGGTTGGGCGTTGGAGCAACTGTCCAACAATAACAAAAGTGAACATGGCGCCGGAACGTACTGCCGGTGGGGAAAGCCCCGTGATATTCACATAAAACCATACAGAAGCCATAAGGATTAGACTTTTGATATAGTGTGACTTGCGTGATTTTCCGAGCGGTTTTAGCAAAAAGTTGAGTATCATATAAATAATCCCGACGTGCATGCCCGAAACACTTAAAATATGACTTACCCCGGTGGCGGCGTAGCTTGCTTTTAACTCAGGTTCAATGGTATCGTCGTCGCCTAATAAAATTCCTGCGGTTACGCTATATTCTGCACCTGTTAAGCCTGCTTCTTTTAATTTTTCAGACAAAAAGCGTTGTAAATAAGAAGCATATCTTTTTATGGAAACTATTTGTTTTATCTCTGGTTTTATCCAGCACTGTTTGCCAACATAACCTGTACAATAAATACCCCTCATTTTCATAAACTTTTTGTAATCAAATTGAAAAGGATTTTTTGGCGGTTCAATAAAAGATAATTGGGTGTTTACCATTACCTTTTCGCCTACGTTCCAATTTTCAATTATGCTATCCTTTTGAAAGTAGAGGACTACTTTTTTTGTAATCCAACATGAGGGTTCATGGAGTTTATATAATTTAGATACAACTTTATACGACTTTTCACGCTCTTTGGGTGTTTCCAAGATTTCCGCCATCCAAACTTGTTTTTGGGTCAATTGTTCCATATCCAATATTTCTGTTTTTTTATGAAAATGGAAGGAAACAGACAAAAATCCCGCAATGCCGAATGAAAAAAGCAGTCCCCAAGTGGTAACTTTTTGCAACAAAAAGTTTCTTTTTCGTCGAAAAAGTATAGAAATTATACTAAAAAAAAATAGTCCAATAATGCAATAAAGCAAATTAATGTTGTTTATCGGCAGAAAATACCCTAAAATAATGCCAAAAATGTAGGGTAGCAGTACTTTTAGTACGGGATAGCGAGATGAGTTCATAAGAGAAATTTGAGGCAATATATAGTTTTTTTGGAAAAAACTTGCAAGGAAGCAATTAATTTCAATTTCAAAAAATGTAATCAATGAAGATTATGCATTTTGTGAAAATTTTTCATCCCAAACTCAAAGATCAGATATTAGCAAATCCCATTTTTGCATTAGATTTTTATATTTTTTTTGCCAATTCAACCAAATTAACATTTCCCTCACTGATAGAGCGCAACTGTCCCATCAAAGCATTCACCTTATCTTGGGCATTGGTATCTTTACGGCAAGGAGCAAATTTCTCACTCAAATAAGGAATGCGCGCTTCCACTTCCTGCAAATCCATTTTCTTGAATTTCAACACAGAAAGAATTGAATCGAAATCTATTTTAGGATGTAAAAACATCTGTTGCAACATCTTATACGCAATGGCGAAATCTATTTTCTTTTGTTGTAAAAAAGCAAACAAATCGTAAATACGTTGCGGAGAGAAGGTCAACTTTTGGTGCTGCCCGTGTAAATGTTTCAATTTTTGTCCAAAGAAAACACCTGTGAATTTAGGACTTAACTTTAATTCCTCCACCATTTTTTTGATGATTGGGAAATAGTTATGGGTAAAGATGTAGTTATAACAATCCTGTGGCACGCCCCATTTCACCAATTGTGCATAACGTTCCGACAACTCGTCGGGTATATTTTTGCGAAGTGTTTCAATATGAGAAGCTAAGAGCGGGATGGGGGCAGAGTCTGTATCGGGATACATTCTATCGGCGCCCGGCAACACACGTTCAAAAATGGTGCTGCCATCCACAAACGATTTTCTGGTTTCGTTCGGCACGCCGTCGAAAGTCATAAGTGCTCTCTCCTCAATGGTTTCCAATGCTGTTTTCACATCAGCTTCGGGCGCCCAAAAAATAATTTGCGCATCTTCATCCCCGGCTTTGAAAAGTTCCCTGATTTTTTCAAACACGTTGTTACTGATCACATCATCAATATCTTCACTTGTTGCCATGTTAGGTTTTTCAATACAGGCAATCACTTTCAAACGGCTGATAAACTCATCATAAAACGGTTTTGTGGGCTGGGTAAAGTGGGAGAGCAAGCCGCCGAATTTTGGTAAATTCACTGCGTACAACTTTTCTTTTCTTTCAATGGCTTGTTGTATGGGGGTGTAATAGAAATGAAACTCTTTGGGATCTAACTCTATCGCTTGTATTTTCCAATTTTCTTTGGTGGCGCGTTTTTTTAGTTCTTCGCGAATGGCTAACAGCGCCCATTGTCGAAACGCTTCTACGTGTGTAAGTTCCGGAATCCATTTGGTGTGTGCTACGCCTTTTATTTCCACGCGGGTTCCGCCGGCGCAGCTCACGTTCACATCTTCCCGTCCGGCGCCAATTCCAGTGCGCACCTTGCCTGTGCTGCGATTCAGAAAACGGATATAATCGCACGCTTCTTTCACCTCGTCGGGGTTTTTCATGTCGGGATGTGTAACGGTTTCAATGAGGGGCATTCCCAAACGGTCGGTGCGGTAAATGCGGCGGTGACCAATGTCGGAGACTTCGCGACAGGAATCCTCTTCCACGCTCATTTGAATTAAACGCACGGTTTTGTTTTTCAACGGAATTTCTCCTCCAATACCCACAATAGCAGTACGTTGAAAACCTGTAGGAATAGACCCGTCCAAATATTGCTTGCGTGTGATATGCACTTCGCCCACGATATTCATCTTGGAGGCGAGCGCAATTTCCAGCGCAATATCCAGCGCTTCCCTGTCAATAGGGAATGGTGGGGTATCGTCCACATCATATGTGCAGGCGGTGGTGTTGGCAATACGGTAGATAATCTCTTTCCGTGTACGAAATTCCATTAACGCTGTGCCATCATATTCGCCTAATTCTGAAAGCGTTGGACGCATATGGCGGATCACTTCCGCATCAAATTCGTTTAGCTTTTGATATACTCCGGCAGGGCAGCGACAAAACAGTTTTCTTTTGGTTAACAACTGTTGGTGTACTTCCAATCCTGACATAAAACCTATTCTATCATAGTCTTTTTGAGAAGCTTCTTTACGTGAAACATAGCCGATAGCTTTTTTTGTTTCTTCAAAATTCTGTCGTGGGTTTCGTTTTTCCATATAATTAAAGCGCTGATATGCTAATGGTTAATGAATATGCTTGTGCATGAACCGTAGTTTTTCGCAAGCGGGTGCGAAAATATAAAATAATTGGTGTAATTATTATCCCTTTTTTTGATTACAATGTGAAGCTATTTTATATTACGTGCAAAACGAGGCTCCTCTGAAAAAGAGAGCCTCGTTTTATTATTCTTATTTTTTTTTATGCTTCTTCAGCTACTTCGGGAGTTTCAACAGTTTCTGCAGCAACAGTTTCTTCTGCTACTGCTTCTTCTGCAACTGCTTCTTCTGCAACTGCAATCTCTTCTGCAACTGCAACTTCTACTGTAACTGCTTCTTCCTGTTCAACAGCTTCAGCGGCTGCTTCTGCTTCTTTAGCAGCTTCTACAGCATATTTAGCAGCTACTTTTTTCGCAATAGTTTCACGAATTTTACTTTCCGCTTCTATGCGTTTTTTGCTTTCTGCACGGTGTTGGTCAGCAACTTCGCGTTTGGCGTTGCTCACTTTCGATTCTTTTTCCTGTATCCAGCTTTCAAATTTTTTGTTAGCTTCATTTTCGCTAATAGCGCCTTTGGCGATACCACCGCGTAAATGTTTCATCAAGTAAACGCCTTCGCGTTTAAGAATCGAACGAACCGTATCGGAAGGAGAAGCGCCTGTTTCTACCCAATACAATGCACGATCGAAGTCAATGTTAATAGTTGCAGGATGGGTTAACGTGTTGTAGGTGCCAATTTTTTCGATAAAACGTCCGTCACGTGGTGCACGACCATCCGCAATTACAATGTGGTAAAAAGGTTGATTTTTTTTACCGTGTCTTTGTAATCTGATTCTTGTTGCCATAAATTAAATTATTAATTGGTTATTTTTTAAGGGGGGCGAAAATATACTTTTTTGCCTTGAATCATGATTTTTGCAAAATATTATTTGAAAAAATCTACTACCTCTTTCTCTTTTAATGAGATATAGTTGGCTTTTTGCGTTATCATGCCGTTATTGGAAAAAAGTAATACAGGCATACTTCCAGCTGTGATATTTAAAAAAGTATCCATCCGAAAGGTAGTATGTTCAAGTATTGGGATTTTTTGATCGGAGAAAAAGTGGTGGATCAGGCTATCAGGAGTTCCCGACCAAAATATTGCTTTTACCTGATCTTCCCGAAGTTGATGGTGTTTCATAATGAGATGCAATTTCAGAGCAGCATGTTTACAAAACCTACATCTTACTGAGTATAAGCAAATTATTTGTTTCCCATCGGTAAACTCTGCTTTTTTACCATTATTTGATAAGGCGGATTCATAAATGGGAAGATTTATTTGAATTTTATCTTTATGCACCATGGTATATAAATAGTTAGGTGCATTAATGACCATAAAAACGATAAAGGTTACTACGCCTAAAGCAAACAAAACCCATGTGTGCCATTTTTTGTAAATAGAAAATTTTGGCGAGATAAATGCCAAACAAAACAGGAGAATCACATTTTTAGCGATAGATTCCCATCTACTCAACACGATAGCTGTTCCAAAACAATGACAGTTGGCAATATCCACATCAAAAAAATAGGGAAGAAAAAACAAATACAAAGTAAATCCTGCCAAAAACACCAGAGCGCAATAATAGGCAAGCCTTGTATGGATATTAGTAGCAAGCAGGATACCCAGCGCCAACTCTGCCGTAATAAGCAAACGAGTTAATGTTTCCGTTACTGAAACAGAAAACAAATTATGTTCAAAAATATATAAATCAAATACATCAATAGAGATGTATTTTAATATTGCCGATGTTACAAAAACTAAACCGACCAATATGCGCAAAACAGAAGATAGTATTTTCGGCATATTCCTTTTGCTTTAGGTTGGCGAAAATATATTTTTTAGCCTTGAGTTGAAGTTTTTCAAGATCTTTGGAATAAACAAGTTTTTATTTCAAATAATTATTCTTTAATATATACGTAGTTTAAAAATTTCCTGTTTATTTGCACCCGAGAATTTTATTTGAAAATAACCTGATTAACAATACTTTATAATTATTTTTTTGGATAAAATAAATATTTCGGTTGAAATTTGTTAGTCACTAAACTTAAAAAATTATGAGTTTCAATGCACTTTTTGACACAGCAGACATAATTATGAATAACAATGTACTTCTTAAAGCTTCAGGTTTATTGGGTAGTTATAGTACCGGTCTGACCACAATCACCATACAACAGATCATCATGATTGGGTTGGCGTTATTTTTTGCTTATCTATCCATTCGGAAAAAATATGAGCCATTGTTGTTGTTACCTCTGGCATTTGGAATTTTGCTTGCCAACATTCCGGGAGCAAACCTCTCTGCCTATGATGAAAGCGGCTTGATGCATTTCCTTTATCAGGGCATTATACATGTCATTTACCCACCATTAATTTTCCTTTGCATTGGGTCTATGACCGATTTTGGTCCTCTTATTGCTTCGCCAAAGATTGCGCTGATAGGGTTGGGCGGACAGCTCGGCATTTTTGTTGCCTTTGGTGGTGCAATCCTTTTAGGAAACTGGTTGGCACCTTATATTGACGGATTCAATGGATTTGGTCTAAATGAGGCTGCCTCCATTGCTATTATAGGCAGTTCCGATGGTCCCACCTCTATTTTTGCTGCCAGCCGTTTGGCACCCGATTTATTGCCCACCATTGCCATAGCCGCTTTTTCGTACATGGCGCTGGTGCCTTTTATTCAACCACCTATAATGAGAGCGCTTACTACTCAAAAAGAGCGAGTTGTTGTTATGCCGCGCGCAAAAAATGTTACGAAAAATCAAAAAATCCTTTTCTCAATATGTATTACCATCTTAGTTTTATTGTTAGTTCCTGCTGCAGGGGCATTAGTGGGCATGCTGATGTTAGGAAATTTGATTAGAGAAAGCGGAGTAACAGAACGTTACCTCGAAACTCTCCAAAAAGGTATGTTAAATATTTTAACATTATTAGTTGCAGTGTCTATTGGCTCTTCCGCCACAGCAGATCGTTTTCTTACCCCGCAAACGCTATTCGTAATTTTCCTTGGATTGGTAGCTTTCATTTTCGGAACGGTGGGAGGCATCTTAATCGCCAAACTTCTTTACTACGTTACCGGTGGAAAAGTGAACCCCTTAATCGGTAATTCCGGTGTTTCCGCCATGCCTATGGCTGCTCGTATTTCCCAAAGAATGGGACAAAAATATAATTCTCAAAACTACCTTTTAATGCACGCTATGGGACCAATTGTTTCCAGTACAATAGCCTCGGCAGTGGTTGCGGGAATTTTTATTGCATTCTTTGGGGGATGATAATCCATAGATTTTACGAAAAAATTTAACTTTTTTTTCTACAAATTGGTACTTAAACAAGAGCTCTATGCTTTTTTAGACAGTCTAGTAGTATGGGAGTACGTTTATTCCCTTTCATTTTTTCTTATTTTTGCCCCAAATTTGAAAAACCAAAAAAACATCTGATAATCAGAGTTATAGAAATTCAAAAATACTTAAAACATGAAAAAAAAATTAGTCCTCCTTTCTGGCGCAGGTATCAGCGCCGAGAGCGGCATAAGCACTTTCAGGGACAGCGATGGACTGTGGGAAAACTACAACGTGATGGAAGTTGCCAGCATTGAAGGCTGGTACCAAAACCCTGAATTAGTGATTGATTTCTACAACCAGCGCAGAAAACAACTGGCAACAGTCCAGCCCAACGATGCTCACAAAATCATTGCTCAATTGGAAACATACTACGATGTTACGGTAATTACACAAAATGTGGATGACCTGCACGAACGCGCAGGTTCCACCCAAATTATCCATCTGCATGGCGAACTTACCAAGGTGTGCAGCGATGACCACAAAAACCACGTAAAAGATATTGGGTACGAAACTTTTAATTTCGGTGATTTAGCGCCCGACGGGCAACTGCTCCGCCCTTTTATTGTATGGTTTGGAGAGGATGTTCCGCTCATTCATCAAGCTGCAAAAATTGTGGAGCAAGCCGAGGTCATCATTATTATAGGTACATCACTTAATGTGTATCCGGCGGCGGGGCTACTCTATTCCGCTCGCAGAGATGCTCAAATTTATGTGGTTGACCCCAAAGAGGTGCAACCCATTGCGCGAACAGTGCATTTTATCAAGGAGAAAGCTACTGTAGGGATGAAAAGGCTGTGGAAAGAACTCGTTCCTCATTCTATCTGACATTTTCCAATTGCTAAAAAATTATACTTTCGCATCCCTTATTGATTCATTCAAATGACCAGTTTTAGAGATCTACTTAAACGCTATTTTCATCTTTTTGTCTTTTTGCTGTTGCAACTTTTTGCACTCATGTTATTTTATAATAACAGTACTTATCAACATTTTGTAATCTCAACAGCAGCACAAGGAATTATTGGTCCATTGCAAAAACTTGCCCATAATTTTTATAAACACTTTCAATACTCCACTGAAAATGCGTCTCTATTGCAACAAAATCTAAATCTGTTGAAAGAACAGGAGAAAATGTTCTTTTTTTCGGAAGATACGGTTTATTCTATTTTCTCAGGAGAAAATAAAAATAAGCGCAGAATGTATGACATTCAAACTGCGCATGTTGTCTTCAATAGCATCAATAAAGCTCACAACTATATCATTATTGATAAGGGAAGTAAAGATGGTGTAACGCCCGATATGGCTGTGATTTCTCCTAATGGGGTTGCCGGGGTAGTGAGCGATGTTTCTAAAAACTTCAGTACCGTTATCTCTTTACTGAATCCGCTTTCAAGAGTAAGCGCCAAAATTTTACCCATAAATCAAATTGGAACTGTGGTGTGGTTGGACTCCGACCCTTCTGTTGCGCAGGTTATTGCTATCCCTCAACATTTATTGGTAACAGTGGGAGATTCTGTTGTTACCAGCGGCTATTCGGATGTGTTCCCAAAAGATATTCTCATTGGAACCGTAATTGAAAAATTTGACAACCCAAATAATACTTTCCTAACTATTAAAATTCGTTTAGCCACCGATTTTAGAAACCTTCATAACGTGTACCTTATTTCTAACCTCTATAAACCCGAATTAGACTCATTAAAATCAAAATTTGTGAATGAATAAGTTAATAAAAAATAGTTCTCGCTTTATTATACTGATACTAATGCAAGTATTTGTTTTTAACTATATTCAATGGTTTGGCTTTCTCAATCCTTTTGTTTACTTGCTGTTTCTCATCCTGCTTCCTTTAGAAATTCCTAAACCGGTACAATATATCATTGCATTTGCTACCGGATTTATTGTGGATGCTTTCTTGAGAACTTATGGAATTCAGGCGTTTGCCTGTGTCTTATTGGTGTTCCTTCGTCCCTATGTTATTTTTGTTTTGAATGGATTCAGACCTTTGGAAAGCGGCATTAAACCTGTTCCCGGAGTGAAAGAATTTAGCTGGATTTTAGTCTATACTCTTCTGCTAGTATTTGTGCATCAAATTACGGTAACTGTTTTAGAAGTATTTCAATGGGTTCAGTGGTGGCGCATACTATGGAGTTCAGTATTAAATACCCTATTTACCACATTTATAGTATTATGTGTAGAATATATGTTCTATGCCGGAAAAAATAAATAGTATTACCAACCTATTAATAATCACTTAAAAAATAAAAGCGTATGAAACCCAAAATGGTCATTGGAAATTGGAAAATGAATAAATCGTTTGAAGAAGCCGACGATTTAATTATTGCTATAGGCGAACAAATAGCCGGCTTGCGATTAGAGACCGGCGTAGTGCTCTGCCCCCCGTTCCTCTATTTAGAGTTAGCTACCGATCAAGCGCAGGAAGCCGATTTTACCGTAGGTGCTCAAAACTGTAGCGAATTTAAAAACGGAGCGGTTACCGGCGAAATATCCGCAGAAATGCTGGCAGAGTTGGGCGTTGAGTTTTGTATCATAGGACACTCTGAAAGACGTAAATTCTTCAACGAATCAAATGATACTATTGCTCAAAAAACAAATATTTTGTTAGAAAACCAACTCGTCCCCGTGGTGTGTTGTGGCGAAGTGATTGAAGAACGCAAAGTTAACCGCCATTTTGAAGTGGTTGAGAAACAGATTAAAGAATCGTTATTTCACTTGTCGAAAGAGGATTTTGAGTCTGTGGTTATTGCATACGAACCAGTATGGGCAATTGGCACCGGCGAAACCGCAACGCCCGAACAAGCTGAAGAAATGCACGCTTTCATTCGCCAACTTATTGAAAAAAGATATGGTACGGAAACCGCCTATGCCGCGTATATCCTGTATGGAGGCAGTTGTAATGCCCAAAATGCGCTGGATCTTTTCGCAAAACCAAATGTAGATGGCGGATTGATTGGCGGAGCCTCTCTAAAAGCAAATGAATTTGTTGCCATTATTGAAGCCGCTGAAACAGTGATAAAAGAAAACTAAGAAATTTTGTTACTTCTCCAGTTATCCCAATTTCAATCTTTAGAATCGAAATTTTTAGGTATTGCAATAAAAAATTATTTTTGCGCACTAAAAAAAGTACATATTTGTAATATTATTAGAAATCTATAAAAAAAATCTTATGAAAGAAACAAAATTTAAAAAATTACATGAAGAAAAAGGCGCAAAAATGGTAGAATTTGCAGGTTTTTGTATGCCCATTCAATATGAAGGCTTGGTGATTGAACATCAACACGTGCGTAGCAAAGTGGGCGTTTTTGATGTCTCCCACATGGGCGAATTTACAGTGAAAGGAATGCAAGCGCTTCCTCTTCTACAATACATTACTTCTAACGACGTGGCAGCTTTGTATCCGGGCAAAGTGCAATATTCTTGCTTCCCAAATGGCAAAGGTGGTATTGTGGACGACCTTTTAGTGTATTGCATGGCTGAAAACGATTATCTTTTGGTGGTAAATGCTGCCAATATTGATAAAGATTGGGCATGGGTGGTAGAACAAAACAAGAAGTTTGGCGCCGAGATTAATAATATCTCCGATGAGATTTCGCAGTTAGCAGTGCAAGGTCCGCTGGCTTTGAAAGCTATGCAAAAACTAACCGGTACAACGGTGGAAGATATGGAGTATTATACGGTGAAAACGTTGACTTTTGCCGGTGTTCCCAATGTAATTTTCTCTACTACAGGCTACACAGGCTCCGGTGGTTGCGAAATCTATATGAAAAATGAGGACGCTGAAAAAATTTGGAAAGCCGTTTTTAAAGCCGGCGCCGAGTTTGACATTAAACCCACTGGCTTGGCTGCCAGAGACACCCTGCGCCTCGAAATGGGCTTCTGTCTCTATGGACACGAAATTGACGACTCCATCACCCCGATAGAAGCCGGTTTAGCCTGGATTACCAAATTTGCAGACCATAAGGATTTTATTGATAAAGACCGAATGCTGAAAATGAAAGAAGAGGGCTTGATACGAAAATTGATAGGCTTTGAGATGATTGATCGCGGTATTCCACGTCAAGACTACGAAGTGTGCGATGCTGAAGGCAACGTAATCGGATCGGTGCGCTCCGGAACACAAGGTCCTTCTATCAATAAAGCCGTGGGAACTGCCTGGATTAAAACAGAATTTGGTAAATTAGATACGGAAATATTTATAAAAGTTCGCGATAAATTGCTGAAGGCGGTGGTCGTTAAAATGCCGTTTTATAAAGGATAATAAAACAAATGATTAACAATTTTATTCAAAAAATGCGATTCCTTCCCAGCACTGTGATATTGGGAATAGATTTGTGCATCGTGTTTTTTGCAACAATGCTGGCAATCTTCTTTCGAGACACAATCACTGGAATTACTCATATCTCCACTTTTTTTACGCCCATTATTCCTCTTGTTATCTTAGGGGTTAGAACTCTCTTTTTCCTTTTGTTTAAAATCCCAAAAATTGTTGTACGTTATACCAACTCAAAAGATATTATTAAGATCTTTTTAGCCACCATATTAGGAACAGTTACGCTGTTTTTATTGAGCTACCTGCTTTGGGGATTAGATCTTAATTCTAAACGCTTTATTCCGATTTCCATAGTTGGAATGGAGTTTTTTATTACAATTACATTACTCATCATGTATCGTTTTCTTTTTAAAATCTATTTTTTAGAAAAAATGAATCCTAAAAAGTTGAAAAAGAACATTGTAATTATTGGCGCCGGAGTTAGTGGTATTAATACTAAAAGAGCATTGGACAGGGATGCGGAAAGTAAATATAATGTACTTTCCTTTTTTGATGATGACCCCAAGAAACAGGGAATGCAATTGGAAAGCCTTCAGGTTAGAGCTATTTCACAATTGGATGAATATCTGCAGGAAAATGATGTCTCTTTTCTCATCATTTCCATTCAAAACCTTTCAGCACACAGAAAAAACCAGATTACGGAAATAGCACTTAAACATAATGCTAAAGTATTGATTGTGCCTCCTGTAACAAATTGGATTAATGGCGAACTTAGCTTTAAACAAATCAAAAAAATAAGAATTGAAGATCTGCTGGAACGCGATCTTATTGATATTAATAAATCGTTGGTTAATAAAGATACTATCGGAAAAACGATTTTGATTTCAGGTGCTGCCGGATCCATCGGAAGTGAAATTGTGCACCAACTGTTAAAATTTGACTTTAAAAAACTGGTTTTAATTGACAATGCTGAAACACCTGTTTTCTTTTTACAACAAGAATATTCTGGCAAAAGAACATGGAAAAATGTTGACATTTTATTGACCGATATTACCGACCGTGATAAGATGGAAGAGATTATGGCGTATTACAAGCCCAATGCCGTATATCATGCAGCTGCTTATAAACATGTGCATCTGATGGAGGAAAATGTATATGCCGCCATAAAAAATAACGTGGAGGGAACAAAAGTTATGGCAGATTTGGCTGTGAAATACAACGTTCAAAAGTTTGTGATGATCTCTACCGATAAAGCCGTTAATCCTACCGGCGTGATGGGCGCCTCTAAGCGTATTGCCGAAATTTATGTACAATCGCTAAACTATGCCCAGAATAATACTAAATTTGTTACTACACGCTTCGGAAATGTGTTAGGCTCAAATGGTTCGGTCATCCCCATCTTTAGAGAACAAATTAAACATGGTGGTCCAATCACCATTACCCATCCCGATATTACGCGCTATTTTATGACTATTCATGAAGCATGCCAATTGGTGATTACTGCAGGCGCTATGGGTGAAGGTGGCGAAATTTTTATTTTTGATATGGGTGAATCGGTTAATATCTATGACTTGGCAGTAAAAATGATAAAACTCTCAGGATTAACACTTGGAAAAGATATTGCCATTGAATTTACCGGATTGAGACCGGGCGAAAAACTCTATGAAGAACTTTTGGCAACTGCGGAAAATACTAAACCAACCCCCCATAAGAAAATTTTGATTGCCGAGGTGAGAAGATATGATTATCAAGATATTGAAAAAGATATCAAGCATTTGATTAATTCTAAAAATGAAGAACCTATGTACGTTGTGAAATTAATGAAAGAGATTATTCCTGAGTATGTGAGTATGAATTCAAAATTTGAAAGTTTAGATAAGTAAGCTGTTATGTATCTTAAAGACTCCGCACTTCATGTTCAAGAGGGCATTCCGCAACCGGAGCCGGTGTCCCCCTATCTGCAATTTAAAAGAAAAAAAAAATTAACGGCAGATGAATATGTTAAAGGTATTTTAACAGGCAACAGAGTGCTTTTAAGTCAGGCAATTACACTTATTGAAAGTACGGCGCATGAGGATATTGTAATTGCAGGTAAGATTATTGAAAAATGTTTGCCCTATTCTGGAAACTCCATAAGAATTGGCATTACGGGCGTTCCCGGAGTGGGAAAAAGTACTTTTATTGAAAGTTTTGGAAAATATTTAACTGCGCTCGGTAAAAAACTCTGCGTGCTGGCAGTTGACCCCAGCAGCGAAATCTCGAAAGGAAGCATTTTGGGCGATAAAACACGCATGGAGGAGCTTTCCATTGACCCCAATGCGTTTATCCGCCCCTCACCCTCAGGGCTCACTTTAGGCGGGGTGGCGCGCAAAACCCGCGAAACTATTATCCTTTGCGAAGCCGCCGGTTTCAATGTCATTATTATTGAAACGGTAGGCGTGGGACAGTCCGAAACGATGGTAAAATCTATGGTGGATTTCTTCCTGCTTCTCATGCTTTCGGGCGCCGGCGATGAGTTGCAAGGAATTAAGCGCGGCATTATGGAAATGGCTGATGCGCTCATTATTACTAAAGCCGATGGTGACAATATTGCCAAAGCCACCGCTGCAAAAGCATTGTATAAATCGGCATTAAAACTTTTTCCTAAAAACGAAAACGGATGGGAACCGCCGGTGGACACCTGCTCCGCTTTTCTTAAAGAAAGCATCGCAAATATTTGGAACATGATTCAAGAGTTTGAAAAATGGACGCAAGAAAATGGTTACTTTCAAAAACATCGTACCGAGCAGTCTGTGAAAACTTTTTTCGATTGGATGAACGATTTGTTGAAAGAGAATTTCTATG
>WQSU01000010.1 GCA_009787675.1 Lentimicrobiaceae bacterium | reverse complement strand
CGGTGAGCGGGTTGGCAGTGTAGCCTGCTTTTTCCAGCGCTTTTTCGTCGTAGGCATCCACATCAGTAATGATGGTACCGCCTTTTTCCACCCATTTCAGGTGGGCTTTCAGCGACGCCGGATTCATGGCAACCAGCACATCGCATTTGTCGCCAATAATTCGAGTTTCTTTACCGATGTGCACTTGAAATCCCGACACGCCGGCAATAGTGTTGTGCGGGGCTCTGATCTCGGCGGGATAATCCGGAAATGTGGCAATATCGTTGCCTGCCAATGCCGCGGTGTCGGAGAACAGTGTTCCCGACATCTGCATACCATCGCCGGAATCGCCCACAAATTTCACTACCACACTCTCTTTTTCTAAAATTTGTTTGCTCATTTTTGATGTATTAATTTTTATATAAGATATTGATTATATGCGAACAAGCTATTTCTTTCAACCACAGACAAAGCGGTGCGAAAGTATAATAATTTTATAAAGATAATATTATGGTAAAAGAAAAAACAGGCAGTTTATATGGAATGATAAACAGCGTTCACATTCTTGGCGGTATTTTTTATAGAAAGTCGCTCTAACTGTACTATTCTGTATGAATTTAGATTCTCAACAGTTTCTTTATCATGTAATAAAAGATTTGTTTTTTCGGCGATGTCTTCAACATTGTAAGGATCGAAATAGAGGGCTGCGTTTCCACCTACTTCGGGCATGGAGGAGATGTTGGAGGTGGCAACGGGCGTTCCTACTGCCAACGCTTCCAAAATAGGAATGCCAAATCCTTCAAAAACAGATGGATATACAAAGGCAGCAGCGGCAAAATAGAAAGCAGGGAAATCGCGGAATGCCACGTTGTGCATTAATTTTACACGATGGGAAAGATTGTGCTCTTTTACATACTCCTCAATTTGAGTGGTATAAGCTGTTTTTCCTCCAATGGCTACCAAAGAAACATCTTCAGCAATAAATGGCAAGGCTTTTACCAAATTCAGCAGATTTTTTCTTTTCTCAATAGTTCCTATGCATAAAATAAAGCGGGCAGGTAAATTGTATTTTTTTGAAACATCTTCATTTTTTATTGGTGTAAAAAATATCGGGTCGCAGCTTTGGTAGGCTATTTCAATTTTTCGGGCGTCTGCACCCAAAAAATGGATACAATCATCTGCCGTTTGTTTGCTTATGGCAATAATTTTATCTGCAACATTACAAGCATGTTTAAACTTCTTTTCGTACATTTTTCTATCAAAAGCGGCATAATACTCAGGAAAACGCATAAAAATGAGATCGTGAACAGTAACCACTTTTGGCATTTTTAGCTTGGAAACCGGCAACTCGCCGCTCAAACCATGAAAAATATCCACATTTTGGGCATTAATGTGATTTGCCATGAAAAAAGTGCGCCAAAAAGATGCGGGCAGCCACGAAGTAATACCTTGAGGCGTTACAATTTTACAATTATCATTAACAAAGTCATGTAAAAGATGCGGCTTATAATTGGGCGTATAAAGAAGATACTTGTCGTCTTTATATAAGTTTGATAATGAATTTATTAACAAACGACTGTAATTTCCCAATCCGGAGAAGTTGTGAAAGGCTCTTTTGGCGTCGAATCCAATAATCATGAGAGATTTTTTATTTAAAGTCGCGACAAAAATATTTTTATTTGTTAATAAGTATGTTTTTGTTAATTAATTAGTGCTAATCTGCACAATCCGTAGTAAAAAAATCAAAAACTTCTAACAAATTCAATATTTCAGGATACATGTAGTTAAAGAATATTTACAGAACAATGCCAACAGATACATTGAATTTAGAAAATCTCTATCAAACGTATAAAAATCAAATTTATACGCTTTGCATCAAGTTGACACGTTCACAAATGCATGCCGATGATTTGTTCGGCACTACATGGGTAAAGGTAGCGGAAAAATTTGCTAATATTCAAAAAGAAAAAAATCCAAGGAATTGGATCTATACGATATGCCTGAATCTCTATCGAAAATCTGCTCCCAAATGGCAAGAAATAGCAATCTCAGATGAAGATGTTGCTTCGGAAATTATAGCTAAAGCTCAGGATGCCAATGTGGAAGACTCCATGGTGGAACAGGAAACGATACAACAACTGCAAAAAGCCGTATCGCTGTTGAACGACAAATACCGTATCCCCATTATTTTATTCTATTTCAGAGAACTATCATACAACGAAATATCGCAAATCATGAAACTGCCAATGAGTACGGTAAAATTTAGGCTCAGTTATGCCAAAGAATTATTAAAAAAAGAAATGGAGGTATTGTTATGAAAACGAACGATATAGATATACTTTTAAAGAAAAATTTAAGTCAGGAGTATAATGCACCCTTAGATTTGGATAGGGCAACATGGCAAAAGATGCAATCGATTCATCAGAAAGAAAGAACTTTTTTACTGATTCCAGCAAGTATTGTAACTTTTCTCTTATTATTGCTGGAAATCGTAATATTTTTGTCATTTTTTCACCACGAAGCATTAAAGATCATTGTATGGTCTTTATTCTTCAGTTCAATTTGCATATTAGCTTTTTATACAATAATCTTAATTAATATTAACTTAAAACGAATTTTATGAATGAGTTCATCTTTATTACGGTAGCATTGATAGCCAATTGTTTAATTGCCTTCTGGGTTTATGCAGATGCTAAGTCAAAAGGCTTAAAACGAAGTCTTTGCGTCTTACTTTTTATATTAACATTGTCAAATACCTTTGGCTTGATCATTTATGCTATTTTCAGATCTTCACTTGGGCAAAGAAGTCATGAAGTTATTTGCAATCAATGTCATGCTCGCATTTCACATGATGCTAAATTTTGTCCTAACTGTGGCGTTGCACATTCGCATTTGGAGATGCAACTGCCTGAGAAACCGAAAAAACATCTGTTGCTAATAGGTATTCTTTTGGTTTTCATGCTTCTAGTTTTTGCTTTTTATGAAATAATAACTCAATTTTCTTCTGATTCGTGGAATTCTTTAAGAACAAGGAATTCTGTTTCAACAAAATGGGGTAATACTTGGAAAATGCGTTTTAAAATAGCCAATGGAACAGAAAGTCACACTTTTCAAGTGAAAGAAGGTGATTACGGATTGATCTATTCCAGCAACATTACTGATGGCGATCTGAAAATTAATTTTTGCGACCATTCGGGCAATTTAATCACGGAACTTCTGTCCAACAGTTCCGACACGTTACGAGATGTGAAAAATGGAGCAAAATATAAGGTAATAGTTACCGCTAACGATGCAAAAGGTTCATTTTCTTTTCACATGAAAGATTTGAAAAAATGAGGCAAGCATTAAATAATTGTAGAAAACCTTATCTCTTTTGACTAAACAACAACTCCTTCTCCTCTTGAGTCAATGACTCATACCCATTCTTTGAAATTTTGTCCAGAATAAGGTTTATTTTTTCTTCTGTTTGCTTCTTTTGATAGTTATATTCATCATCGCGAACATGCGGAGAGGTGTAGTTGTAGTTGGAAGATATGGTGTATTTATAATTTCGTTTCTTCTTGAATGTGGGGATTTTAAGCTTAAAAAAACGGTTTCCCTGATTCCAGTAGAGGAGTAGGAAAAATCCAAATAGCATGCCGCCCAAATGTGCGAAATGCGCTACGCCATCGTTAGTTCCGGCAACGCCATAAAACAGTTCCAATGCGCCGTAAATAACAACAAACCACTTGGCTTTTATGGGGAGCAGGAAGTAAATATAGATTACAGAGTTGGGATACATCATCCCGAAAGCGAGCAGCAAACCAAATACTGAGCCTGAAGCGCCCACCGTTACAGCGTTTAAAGCTCTGTTGTACGCACCCATTTCGCCGATGTAGTTTTTGCCATCACTCAATATTTGCGCTCCATTTTCACGGATCATGTTAACGATGTCGGGCGGTAGGTTTTGTCCTAAAGAATAGATTTGCAAGCCAATGACGAGCAGTTGAATCAAGCCTGCGCCAATCCCACACACCATGTAGTAGATCAGGAAGCGTTTAGAACCCCATGTGTTTTCCAAAGCGGCGCCAAACATCCACAAGGCAAACATGTTGAAGAACAAGTGCCCAAAACTTCCGTGCATAAACATGTAGGTAATGGGTTGCCAAATCTCAAAGTTTTGGGCAGTAAAAAAGTGGAGCCCCAAAATTCCAGCCAAGTCAATGCCGCGTGTTTCAAACACTACGGTTGCCAGGTACATGATACCGTTGATAATCAATAGGTTTTTTACAACGGGTGGGAGTAAGGTGTAGTTCCTAAGTCTAATTTCGCTCATTATATTATTATTACATGTTTTGATAAATATATCTCTTTAGTATTCACTGTTTTATGTGTGTGTTATAAAACAGCGCAAATAAACACGAAATTTTTAAAAAAACAATTTGAACAACTAAGATTTTATTGAGCAATCTCAAAATATTTTCTATTTTCGCTTTTAATTTTTTAATATGAAATATTCACGTATCTTATTGAAACTAAGCGGTGAATCGCTACAAGGAGAAGATGGTTCTGGCATCAATTACGATGCGGTGCATCATTTTGCCATGGAAATTAAATCGGCAGTGGAATGCAATGTACAAGTAGGCGTTGTGATGGGTGGCGGCAATATTTTCCGTGGTGTGAAAGGCGCCGACAACGGCTTTTTGCGCACACAAGGCGACTACATGGGCATGTTAGCGACCATCATCAACTCTATGGCGCTGCAAGCCGTTTTAGAAGAGTATTATATTCCGGTGAAATTGATCTCGGCGCTGCCCATTGAAGGCATTTGCGAAAAAACATACTTTAAAAGCGCCGTGCAATATTTGGCAGAAGGTTATGTGGTGATTTTTGCCGGCGGTACGGGAAACCCGTTTTTTACTACCGACTCGGCAGCAGCACTGCGTGCCGCAGAAATCAATGCCGAACTGCTCCTCAAAGGCACTCGCGTTGACGGCGTTTACAATACAGACCCCGAAAAAGATCCTAATGCCGTGAAATACAATTTGCTCTCTTTCGACGATGCGCTGGAAGAAAAATTAGCCATTATGGATTTAACCGCTTTCACGCTCGCGCAGGAAAATCAAATCCCAATTTATGTATATAATGCCAACGAAGCCGGTAACTTGGAAAAAGTATTGTCCGGAGAAAATATTGGTACATTAATCACTTTAAATGAAAATTTATCATGAATGACATTGTAAATAATGAGTTAGTGCTTAAAACTGCAAAAAAAAGAGTAGCATTCAAAAAACATTTTACATTATTCATACTAGTCAACCTACTGTTATGGGTAATATTTTTCTTTTTATTTAAAGGAAAAGAAGATAAAACATTTTTTAACACTATCTTTTTTGTTTTACTGACGTGGACAATAGTCATCATTGGACACTATTTTTACGCTATAAAATGGAATAGAAGAATGTTGGAAAAAGAGGTGGAGAATTTGACAAAAGAACAATTAAAAACTCAAGATGATACATTATGAAAAAAATTCTACTATTATTAGCATTCGCCATTTGTTTTTATGGTTACGGTCAAAACCTTTCAAAAATTGAGCCTGACCTTCAAAATGAAATTCAATTACGGGACGATGACAACTTGATGAAAATCAATATTGTTATGAAACCTCAGTATGATCAACTTGTATTGCGCTCACTCGTTTCAACTTATAGATCAAAGGAGGAGAAGCGTAGTTTTGTTATCAATGAATTAAAAAGATATGCCAATGAAACGCAACAAGATGTAATGAGCTATTTGAAAGATGCTGCTAAAAATGAAGCGGTTACAGACATTAAGCAATTTTGGGTTTTCAATGGAATTACTTGTTTTGCTTCTAAAGAAGCGATTAAGACATTATCTTACAGGGAAGATATCCATATCATAGGTTTGGATAAGGAGTATTATATGCTTCCGGAGGATGAGTATCCCACAGTTACTGACGGAACGAAAGAGATTACTTATAATGTAGCCAAGGTAAATGCCGACAAGGTTTGGGAGTTGGGTTATGAAGGCGAGGGCGTTATTGTTGCCGTTTTTGATACCGGCGTTAACTATCAACATCATGACCTTAGAACCCACATGTGGTCTCATCCCGATTATTCCCAGCATGGATGGAATTTTGTCAGTAATACGAGTAATCCTATGGATGATCATGGTCATGGAACACATTGCGCCGGCACGGTTGCCGGAGATGGCACAGCAGGTTCCAAAACAGGGATGGCGCCAAAAGCCAAGATTATGGCTTTAAAGATTATGAATAGCAATGGAACAGGCATTCCATCCTCACTGTTTAGCGCCGTTGAGTTTGCTCTTGAACGCGGCGCCCATGTATTCAGCATGTCAGTAGGTTACAGAAAACCTGATGCCTCTTTGCGTATGATGTTTAGAAACGCTATGGTGAATGTGTTGCAAGCCGGTGTTATAGCCGCTGTGGCTGCCGGCAACGATGGCGGGAACTCAGGATATCCTGTTCCTCAAAATATTGGAGGTCCCGGAGATTGCCCTCCGCCGTGGTTACATCCCGATCAAACCACCACAGGAGGCACTTCCGCTGTGGTTTGCGTAGGCGCCACAAATTCAAGTGATAATATTGCAGATTTTTCGTCAACGGGTCCGGTTTCATGGCAAAATGTTCCCATATACACAGACTATCCTTATGATCCCGGCATGGGTTTAATTCGCCCTGATGTGTGCGCTCCGGGCGTAGGCATAAAATCTTTAAATGCGCAAACTACAACGGGTTATGCTAATCTGGATGGAACTTCCATGGCTACCCCTTGCGTTGCCGGAGTGATGGCTTTGATGCTGTCGAAAAATGCACAACTGATGCCTGCCGAAATCTGCGAAATATTGGAAAATACGGCGGTGCATCTATCTGCAAAAAAGAACAATATTTTTGGGTCAGGCAGAATTAACGCTTTAGCTGCAGTAAATACCGTTGTCGCCGATCGGTTCTCTTATGAAATTACTGTAAACGACTCACAAGGCAACAACAATGGAAATGCCAATCCGGGAGAAACCATAACATTAGATTTCAGTGTGCTTAATAAGACTTCTAAAAAAATTAATAATGTATCTATGAGTATAACAACTACAAGTGAGTATGTTACAATTACGAATGGCTATGCGGATTTTGGTGATTTTGCCGCAGGAGAATTTAAAAAAATAGAGGGCGCATTTACCTTTAAATTATCTTCATCGGTTCCGCCAAAAAAACAACTTCAATTTTTAACGGAAATTAATACCAGCGATGGTGAGGCAACAGGTCAATTTATTATTGCGGCTTGTGATTATGAATTAAGATTGACAAAAACCGTTATTAATGATTCCGGTAATGGAATTTTAGATCCGGGAGAAACGGCAAATATTACGACTACTCTAAATAATTCGGGAAATGAAATGGTGAAAGGCGTAACAGGTTTTCTAACATCAACTTCTCAGGATATTACAATTAACAAAAATAATGCAACCTATACTAACATGCAACCGAATCAAAGCAGTTCTGCCCCCTATAACGTTACATTGGGCAACACTTTTACTCCGGGCAGTACCTATATTCCATTCAATTTGTTGTTAACCGATGAAACAGGAAGAACCTCATCCATTAACTTCGCTTATTGTGACCGGTGTAATCTGATTTTTGATTTGTATGATGGCTCTGATGACGGCTGGACAGGCAATCAATTGGTTGTAACTTTCAATGATGGCTCTCCGGCACAAAACCTTACGATTCCCGACAACAGCAATTTTGCCAGACACTCACTTACTGTCAATAGCGGAGTTGCTGTTAGTTTGTCTTGGATAACAGGTACAAATGTTGCCGAATGTTCTTTTGAGATTTTTTACCAGGATGGTGATGCCATATTCTCCGCATCGGGCGACCCCGGTTCCGGCGTATTCTTCGCATGGATAGCTAATTGCAACAAGCACGCCATAGCATGTAACCCCATATCCGAATTGTCTGCTACTGTTCAGGGAGGCATTGTAAACCTTTCATGGAATACCCCTGAAGGTAGTGCGCCAAAATATTACGAAATTTTCAAAAATGTTGAATCTCTTGGAACAACAACCGTTACCTCATTCTCTACACCCGCAACAGGAACAGAAAACAAGTTTTGCGTTTATGCTGTTTACGACGATTGTTTAGTTCCTGAATGCTTGTCTGTTAAAAATACGGAAAGCATAGAGGAACACTCAAATCTTTCAAAAGTTTATCCAAATCCATCCAACACAGTTGTTTATGTAGAAGGTGAACGCATAGAAAAAATCACAATTGCCAATATAATGGGTCAAATTGTAAAAGTGATTCCGGTTACGAACTCAACCACTGCTATAGATGTCTCCCATTTTCCAATCGGCAACTATCTATTCCACATTTCCTATACCAACAACACCACTGAAACTGCCAAAATAATTATTCAATAATCCCCTGAATTTTGGGCCGTTGGCTAAAGCCAACGGCAATTAAAGAAGCCAACGGCAATTAAATTTTTAATCCTTAAAACCTAATATTATGAGCGAAGAAACTTCCAAATGCTTGCAAGCCAGCAAAGACGGCATGAACACTGTGCTGAATTTCTTTGATAAAGAATTACAAAAAATACGCGCCGGAAAAGCCTCTCCGCAAATGTTGGAGGGTCTGAAAGTGGATTACTACGGCAATCCCACGCCGGTGGAGCAAGTGGGCAACATCAGCACGCCTGATGCTCGCCAAATTGTGATTCAGCCTTGGGAAAGAAACCTGCTGCCCGTAATTGAAAAAGCGATCTTGGCAGCTAACTTAGGCTTTACGCCGCAAAACAACGGCGAATTTATCCGCATTGTAGTGCCCACCCCTACGGAAGAACGTAGAAAAGAGTTGGTTAAAAAAGCCAAACAGGAAGCCGAACAGGCAAAAGTGAGCGTCCGCAATTTGCGCCGAGTTGCCAACGAAACCGGCAAAAAACTGAAAGACTCCGGCACTCCCGAAGATGAAGTGAAAAAGTTAGAAACCGACATCCAAAAAGCCACTGATGAATTTATCGGAAAAATTGATAAAATGATGGAAGCTAAGGAGAAAGAGGTGATGACGATATAGCCACAACTATTTTCGGTTAAGATAAGTACGACTATATTCAGCCACATTTTTTGATAAAAGTCTCAACAAATTTTTTATCTTTGCCGCTATTTAATTTTTGACTCTTCACTGCCATTTTTTTGTAAAATTATGACTGCCGAACAAAACATACTCTCGCAACTCAACGATTCACAACGCGCTGCTGTGGAGCAAATTGATGGTCCCGTCATGGTCATTGCGGGCGCAGGCTCCGGAAAAACACGCGCACTCACCTACCGCATCGCCTACATGCTCGCACAAGGTATTAACCCATACCGAATTTTGGCGCTCACCTTCACCAACAAAGCCGCCAAAGAAATGAAAGAACGGATCTTTCAATTGGTGGGCGACTCAAACGCCAAAGCCGTGATGATGGGTACTTTCCATGGCGTCTTTAACAGGATTATTCAAGTGGAACACGAAAAATTGGGCTTTATGCGAAATATCACAGTGTATGATACCGATGACGCTAAAAATTTGCTCAAAAGTATTGTGAAAGAGATGAATTTAGACCCCAAAACCTACGTGGCAAGCCATGTGTTACACCGCATATCATCCGCCAAATCAAGCTTGTTGTCTCCCAACGATTATGCACAAAGTCCCGAAATTTTGGAAGCCGACAGAATGAGCGGAAAACCTTATATATCAGAGATTTTTAAACGCTATAACAATCGTTTAAAAAACTCTAATGCCATGGATTTCGATGATCTCCTTTACTATATGAATGTATTGCTGCGCGACTGCCCCGAAGTATTGCACAAATATCAAAACCGCTTTCAATATATTTTAGTGGATGAGTACCAAGATACTAATTTTGCCCAGTATTTAATTGTGAAGAAATTGGCGGCGGCGCACCATAATATCTGTGTAGTGGGCGACGATGCACAAAGTATCTACGCATTTCGAGGCGCAAACATTCAAAATATCCTGAATTTTAAAAAAGATTACCCTGAAACGAAAATCCTAAAGCTGGAGCAAAACTACCGCTCAACGCAACACATTGTAAGTGCGGCAAATGCAGTGATTAAAAACAATCAGGACCAGCTCCATAAAGAGATTTGGACCGATAACGAAGAGGGACACAAGATAGAGATTCTGAAAAGCAACAGCGACAACGAAGAAGCCCAAACGGTGGCGCACTCCATCTTTGAAACTAAACAAAATTACCAGCAAAATAATTCTCAATTTGTCATTTTATATAGAACTAATGCTCAATCGCGTGCGTTGGAAGAAGCTTTGCTTAAAAAAAATATCCCTTACATTGTCTATGGGGGTATTTCGTTTTACCAACGTAAGGAAATTAAAGATGTATTAGCCTATCTTCGCTTAGCGATCAACCACAACGATGAGGAAGCGTTGCGGAGGGTGATCAATTACCCCATGCGCGGCATAGGCGCAACAACAGTGGATAAAATTGTGGTCTGTGCCCATGAACAAAATGCGCGAATTTGGGATGTGGTAGAAAAACCCGAACGTTACTTGTTGGATGTGAACGCGCCTACTAAAGCGCGCCTGCAAGATTTTGCCGTGCGCATTAAAAGCTACTCCGCCATGATTGTGAAAACCGATGCTTACGAGCTGGGTAAACACATTGTAACCACCACCGGTATCATGCAGGAACTCAATGCCGACAAATCTGAAATTGACCGGTTGCAAAATGTGGAAGCGCTGTTGGACTCTATGAAAGAGTTTACTGAAAAAGAACCGGAATCGCTTTTTAATGAAGACACAGGAGAAATTATTACCGATTATTTTCCATCATTAGATAGATTTGTAGAAAGTATTGCATTATTAACCGATAATGATGAAAAAAAGAACGAACACCAAGACCGCGTGAAATTGATGACTATCCACTCGGCAAAAGGGTTAGAGTTTGATTATGTGTATGTTACGGGGTTAGAAGAAAACCTTTTCCCCTCATCCATGAGTTTGGGCACGCGGGCAGAATTGGAAGAGGAACGCCGACTGTTTTATGTGGCGATCACGAGAGCACGTAAAAAACTTGTACTTACCTCTGCACAAACACGTTACCGATTTGGTAACTTGCAGTTTTGTGAAGACAGCCGTTTCTTGCACGAAATTCCTGATCAATTTATTCATAAAACACAAAAAGCATCTATGGGGCGCAATATCTGTATTTCTGATGCGAATGAAGTTACTCCGTCAAACTTCATTCCTATTACTGAAGCCGTGCAGCATAAACGGCATACGCTTGAACGAAAACCAACACAAAAAATGGGAAAGGAGGCAAGAGCCGACCAAATTTACGTGGGACTGCGCGTTTATCACGATAAGTTCGGATACGGAAAGGTTGCTCAAACCGATGGCGAAGACTTAGATAAAAAAGCCGTTGTAACATTCGACTCCGTAGGCAACAAAACATTGCTTTTGAAATTCGCAAAATTAGTAATTCCATAATAATGAACGAAATAAAAACATATCAGGACGCATTTGAAGAACTGCAAATTTTAGTTCACAAAATGGAAAACGCCGAAATCCCCGTAGATGAATTGGCGAAAATGACAAAACGAGCCACCCTTTTAATAACCATTTGCAAGAAAAAATTGTTGGAGACTGAGGAAGAAGTAAAAACATTGTTGGAAAAACTATAAAATTTATTTATTATGAAAAACTCTCACCTATTTTTACCTCTCTTTTGCCTCTTGTTCTTGTTCGCAAGTTGCACCAAAGTTAAACGCGAATATTACAGCAGAGGTAAAATAAAATCTGAAACACATTACCGATTTGGTAAAGAAACGGGAACAACCACATACTATCATAATCATTATCCTACAAAAACTATGGAAATTGAAATGAAAAGGGGAAAAAGAAATGGAAAATTCGTAAAACGTTATTTTGATGGCAACCCTGAATTAGAGGCGACCTATAAAAACGATTTGTTAGAAGGTGTTGAAACTCATTATTATAAAAACGGAAATATCTCTTTGAAAACACATTATAAAAAAGGCGTTAAAAACGGACCCGTAACTTCTTGGTTCTCAAATGGAATTATAAGAGAATCTGGCGCTTTTGTTAACGATATGTTTGATGGAGAATGGGTAAATTATGATGAAAGAGGTCTGCTTGTTGGAGAAGGTTCATTTGTTAATGGAACAGGTAAACGTCTTACTTACGATGAGATGGGACGCTTACTGTATGAAACTCATTTTGTTAACAATAAAAAAGAAGGATTGGAAACCCACTACCTATCTTCCGGTGAAATTGAAAAAAAAATTTTATTCAAAGAGGATAGAATTTTAGAAATTAATGGCGTTCCTATTGAAGATTTGTAATGTCTCGCTTTTGTATATTTTTTCTTATTTTTTGTAACTTTTTTTCTCTTTTGGCACAGCAACAAGGAAAAAAAATTACTTTCAGCGCTGACTGGCAACATCATGATGATGATAACCTTCCGGGAGTTGACAGGCTGATTGGAGATGTTGTTTTTACGCATGAAAATACAATAGGCTACGCAGATAGCGCTTATTACTACATAGACGAAAATAAAATGGTTGCCTTTGGAAGACCTGTTAGAATACTTGTCAATGACACCGTTACACTTTATGGAAACAGAGCCGTATATGACGGTAGTTCAAAAATTTCTACCATTTCCAGAAAGGTTATTTTAAAGGATAATAGATCGACACTTTATACAGATAGCTTGATTTACAATACAGATGAAGGATTAGGGTACTATGTTACCGGAGGAAAAATGATTTCTAAAGAAGATACATTAACCAGTAGAATTGGAAGGTATAGTACACACAGCAATCTTGCCCAATTCAGAAGAGAAGTTACATTAGTAAATCCTACCTATACGATGACTTGCGACTCATTTAACTATAACACAAATACGGAAGTTGTCTATTTCTTATGTCGAACACACTTAATATCAGACGAAAACAATATTTTTACAAATTCCGGATGGTATGACACCCGCAATGATTTTTCCCTCTTAATTGATAGTGTTAAGTTGATTAATGAAAATCAGGAACTTACCACCGACACTGCTTATTACGATAAAAATCAGGGATTTGGAATTGTAAAAAACAATATTACCCTTCTTGATACGTCTCGAAATTTTATCGTGAAAGGAAATTACGGTGAATACTCTGAAAATGGTGGTTGGACTTGGGTTACTGACAGTGCCCTATTCATTATGATTGATAAAGAAAAAAGCGATTCTCTCTATTTGCACGCCGATACATTGAAAATGTACTTCGATACTGCTCAGAACCCGCAACTGATGCTGGCTTATTTTCATGTGAAATTTTTTAGCAAAGACTTGCAGGGCGCCTGCGATTCAATGAGATACAATGTTGAAGATTCTGTTGGGTATATGTATTACAATCCTGTAGTATGGAATAGCCAAAACCAACTTTTTGGAGATACTATTAAGTTTTCGGTAATAGACTCTGTTACTTCGCTTTTGGAACTTCAAAAAGATGCCTTCATTATTTCTGATGTGTATGATGAAGTGGAATTTAATCAAGTAAAGGGGAAAAATATTTTTGGTATTATTCGAAATCAGGAGTTAAAACAGGTACATGTTGTCAATAATGTGGAACTCATTTACTATGTCATGGATGAGGATACTTTGCTTATAGGCATTAACAGAATGGAGACTAACGAGATGAAAATTTTTCTACAAAACAATGAAATAGAAGAACTTCGATTTTATGATTATCCTGATGGGAAGTTTTGGTCGGATAAGGAATTACCCATGACTGACAGGATTTTAAAAGAGTTTCGCTGGTTAGATGCCTATCGTCCCAAAGAGATTGCGGATATCTTTACCAATCCCATTCCAAGAGAAAAAATGAAACAGGGGGATAATTCTGAATAAAAAATATATTTTCGCCGCCTTATTTGGTCTCTTGGCCGAGTGGCTAGGCGCCGGTCTGCAAAACCGTTTACTCCGGTTCGAATCCGGGAGAGACCTCAGAAAGGATCGCTAATAATTTGTTTATAAAATTGTTAGCGATTTTTCTTTTAAAAGAAATGCCTGCTTTTGCCGATTTATTTCATAATTAATAAGAAAACATCCCAAAATTCAGGATTTTTTTAAAAACCTGTAATGAACGGTAGAAAGATTGCGACCAATCATCATTGCTAATTGCTTCTCAGAAATCCCTTTCTCAACTGACTTGGCTTTAATAATAGAGCCAAAATGGGTAAGAGCCCTACTTCATAATTTTTTTTGTAAGAATCTCTTTTTTGTTTCTTACATAATACATTAGAAATTATGCCAGCTCTTCTTTTCTACAATAATTCCATTTTTCAGCACAATGAGTCCCGGATTAGAACGGATGGCATCACGAACGATAAAAGGACCTTTTACAGGGTCAATCGGATTGTAATAGATGGGGAACGGGAGTTTGTGAGTTTTAGCAAACATATCTATTCCTTCGGGAGGTGTGTTGGTAATGGCTACTAAATCAATTTTGTTTTTGTTGCAATGCGCGATGAGGCTTTTCAAGTTTTCCGATTGTAATGCCTTGGGGGGCGCTTCATCTAAATCATGCATAAAAAGTATGTAAACCAATTCTTTAGTCAGATAAATGCCGGCAAAATCTCTTCCCTGTTCGTCTAACATAAAAAATCCGGGAACGACAGACTTAACGGCTTCAGCAATCACAGAGTCAACACGATCTACATAATTAAACTCTTCGTAGAATTTAGGATAAGAGTCTGTAATGTTTTCCATCTCTTCCATCGACAATAATTTTTCTTCTCCTTTTTCATTGGCATATAAGAAAAGAACATTTATTTCTGCGGGTTTTTCTACGAAAATATCTGCTACGTTATTTCCTTTGTTCCAATTAATATTTACTTTTTCCAGCGTGTTGGGATCAATTTTCATATTGCGAAATTCAATAATTGGCAGATTTCGCATGCAATAGACTTGCAACAACAACACGGCTCCGGCGCCCACAAAAGCAAGGATCCATTGACCGAGTATCGTTAATCTAATATCGTAAATGGTTTTGCGTTTGCCGAAAATAATGAGAACGCCGGCTAAAATCACTACATTTTTAAGGAATGTTTCCAAGTTACTCATTTGGATAGCTTGCCCGAAGCATCCACAGTCTTTCACTACGCCGAAATTGTATCCATAATTTACTTCAAGGTGCTCTGCAATAGCTAACCATGCTGTTAAAAAGAAGAAAAACAGCATAAACAAAAGGTACCCCAAAGAGGTAAGTTTTACTCTAATTTTAAAAAGGAGCATAAAACCCAGCGTAAATTCCGCAATATTCATTAGCATACCTATCCACAAAGAAAACGGGTGCATGAAACCCATGCCAAAGGAAGTAAAATACTCATCCATTTTGATGCCCGAAGCTACTGGGTCAACCGCTTTTACAAAACCTGAATAGAGAAAAAGACCAGCCAACGCTAAACGCAAAATTATAAGCCAAATAGGTTCTTTTTGTTTCTTTACTGTTCTTTGATTTTGGTGTTTATTATACATGATGTTATGATTTATAAATTTAAATTCAAATTCTTAATTATTAATTGTTAATTTAATAAGCGCAAACACCGCATAATTAATAATATCATAATAATTGGCGTCCAATCCTTCGGAAACGATAGTCAGACCCTCGTTATCTTCAATTTGTTTAATGCGCAGTAATTTCATCAGAATAATATCGGTTAAAGAGGCAACACGCATATTGCGCCACGCCTCTCCATAATCATGGTTTTTATTGAGCATTAACGCTTTAGCATTGTGAATATATTTGAGATAAAACTGAGATGCTTCTTCGGGGGAGATCATTCCTTCGTAAGAATCAGCAACTCCTATTTCCAACTGTATCAACGCCATAACAGAATAATTGATAATGCCAATAAACTCCGGCACAACCCCTTCATCCACTTTTGCCACTCCCTTTTCCTGAAGACTCCTGATTCTTTGCGCTTTAATATAGATTTGGTCTGTTAAAGAACTGATGCGCAAAATGCGCCAAGCGGTACCATAATCTATTGCTTTTTTTGTAAACAGTTCATAACAAACTTTTTCTATTTGGTCGAATTGTGAAGAAGTGTCCATACAATGAGGTTTCTTTGGGGTAAAAAAGTGCTGCAAAAGTATAATATTATCACAATGCTACGCTTTCATGGTAAATATGGATGGTTTTTTGTGTTGCACTAAATACAGGGAGCTCAGAAATTCGCTAAATTTTAATTATTTTCTGCACTTCTATTCCTTTTTCTGTAATAATTTTCAAAAAATAGATCCCCGCCTGAAAATGGGAGATGTTGATGAGATGATGAGATGCTTGGGGAATGAAATGATGAGATGATAGTTGTTTGCCGTAAATGTCAAAGATTTCAACATCCGTAATTCCAAATTCGTGATTCGTAATTCGTAATTCTCCGTTGGTTGGGTTGGGGTAAACAGTGCATGCACTGGTTTTATCGTTTTCATTTAAACCAACATAACCAAAGTAAACGGTTTTGAAATATTGGATATGATTTTGTGCCCATGCAGCAAATTCATAGTAATTGTAAGCCTCCTTCGGGGCAAATTTCAGGGTAATATCCCCGTTGGCATCGGCAAAACCGGCGTAAACAAGTTCGCCTGCACTATCGGTTAAGGCACAGTAAGCATAAGGCGCTACTTTAGCACTCAAGGTGCTGTCTCCAAAAGGGATCACATTATTAATTTCCACTGGCATTGGAACAGGTTTTGTTAAATATGTCATAATAGAAGGATCGCCCATAAGGTGGTAAATTTCCCAATAGTATTTTTTCATATAATCATCTAAAGTAAAGGCTTGTATGGCAGAGTTTCCTGCAAAAATCATAGCGCCAAAAGTGGTCGACCAATGATTATAGTTTTCATCATGTAAGTGAAACAATCTGTCGTAAGCGCCTAAATGTGTGGGATCATATTGAGGATTTGCAGTACAATTGTTTCTAAAACCTATAGACCAATAATAGTCTTCATCCCAATAGGTATCATCTGTGGCGCCAATATAACCCACAGCGCCTTTGCCCGATGCACGAAGCAATGCTTCACCAAAACACTCATTTGAATCGAACTTGTTTGATTCACAACAATTTCCTATCATCAAACCATATTTATTCATGTTATTCATGTTGGAAACATGATTTACGGAAAAACTAGGACTACTCCAACCGGAGGGACTACAGTGTGCAGTAAAGTTTGCAATTCCTACTCCGGCGCCAATTTCAGAGCGAATCTGTTCAGCTTCATTTATTGTATTACAAGGATGAAAATGCGCATAAATTGTTGAATATCCATATTCCTGATTTGCATAATGTTGTGTAGCATAGTTTACAAAACCATTGCCATATATTGGAGCTTCATTTGAATCATATCCTGCAATTAAACTAATATTGTTTAAATAGTTAGGATCGGGCATGGTATATTGTTCATATTGTAATGTTTTTTCAATTTGCGGGATGAGTTGATTTAGATTTTGAGCGGAAAAACGCCCATAGTAGCAGCACGGCAGGTTTCCGCCTGCCCATGTAAAATAGTATAAATCAGTTGTATGTCCTTTCAATCCTGTAAATGCTGGAATCTGTTGTATATCGCCTACCAGCAATACGAAGGTGGGTGCAGGATTATCCGGCGTAGCATCGGTATAATGTGAGGTTATGAAATTAGCAATTGAAGCTGCGCCCGTTCCTACATTTTCATCATCAGTGTAGCCAATTTCTACCAAAAAGCCTTTTCTTTTTTTCCATGCTATGAAGGTATTTAGCTGATCTCTAAACATGGCGTGGGCAACTATTAAGTATTTAATGGGGGCGTTGGAAAACTCCGCCCTACTATTGTTCATCGGATTAATAATATGGGATGAATGGAATAACGGACTTTGATGTAGATCTTTAATCGCTTGTGTCTTAACTAACTCTGTTTTTTTAAACAGAATTTCAACATCAATGGCTTTATAGAGTTTAATTTCTTGAGTTACAGGATTATATTGCACCGGAGACACATAAAGTTCTCCCAAATTGATATTACGCATCATGCCCACTTCTTTAAATTGCGCCAGTGGTAAAGCATAGAAAGCATCTATTTGATAGGTATTTTTATTGTAAAAAAATTCAACAGGATTTTGATGAGTTTTTGATTTTGAGGGTTGTGCAGGATAAACAGGATTGTTGATTTCCAATTCTTTAGCATCAAAAATTTCAAACTCTTTAGCATACACATTAAGCACATAATCGCCAAATATGGGAATTTCCAACATGTTGACGGAAACGGGCAGTTCTGGATTTCCCACAGAGTGACTTCCGCCGCATCCTTCCATAAAAATACGTGAGAATTTACCCTCTTCTGTATCTACATCAATGGATTGTAAATTATTAAAAATAAATGATATAGCTATTTTTTGATAACTGTTTTCATGTATTTGGTAGTGAACTTGTGCATTTAGTAAAACGAAAATTGTTAATGCAAAGACGGACAGAATTGTTTTCTTCATGAGGGTAATAAATTTTGCCGCAAAAATATATTTTCGATTCGATTCTTAATTTCAGAACACCTTCACATTCTTATCATAGACTACTATCTTTTTCCCCACTGGACGAATGGTGGCGATGCCTGCACGGTGCAACCTCCAAGGCAAGTTCTTTTTGAACGACATGGCGGCAACCCCCAAGTAAATATTGTAGTGCGCATATTCCGGGAACAAGACTCTAAAAACCTCTACGCGAGATATTAATGAATCTATTTCAATATTGTCAGGTTTGGCATTATACTTTATCTCAATAAGCGCCGCACTCTTTCCATTGAACAACACAAGGTCAAACTCTGCCTCAAGAGTACCATTATTATAGGACAAATTTCTTTTGATTCTATCAAAGTTTTCATTCACAAAACTCATGTTTTGTTTAAAAGCATTGTAAAAATATTCTTCTGCAAACTCGCCATTACTGTGAGAAATACCGCCTATATATTTCCCAAGTTTCTCCAATCTTTCGTCTATTCTTTTATCCCTTTCCTCTTGCTCTTGTTTTGCTTTTTCATCCCTTTCTTTCTGCTTTTGCTGCTCTTTTTCATCTCTCTCTTTCTGCTTTTGCTGCTCTTTTTCATCTCTCTCTTTCTGCTTTTGCTTTGCTTTTTCATCTCTTTCTTTCTGCTTTTGCTTTGCTTTTTCATCTCTCTCTTTCTGCTTTTGCTTTGCTTTTTCATCTCTCTCTTTCTGCTTTTGCTTTGCTTTTTCATCTCTCTCTTTCTGCTTTTGCTTTGCTTTTTCATCCTTTTCTTTAATTTGACGTCTCTCTTCTTTCAT
>WQSU01000009.1 GCA_009787675.1 Lentimicrobiaceae bacterium | reverse complement strand
TCGCTTGCGTCACCCAAAATAGGTGACGCAAAATCTTTAAAACATTAATTCAGAAACTGTTATAAATTTAACTTTTTGAAAGTGTCGAAGTCAGGAGAGGGTCGGCGGTTCGAATCCGTCAACTCCCACACACAAAATCAGGCACTTACAAATTAGAATGTAGGTGCTTTTTTTGCCCTGAAAACAAACTGAAAACAGGAATAACGCTAACCACTTTTTTCCTTATTTTGCATCCCGTAGAAAATAAAGCAAGGTGGTTTGTGCCATTTTTGCAACCGGCGACATTCTTTGCGCCGACATGGAGGGAAAAAAACAGTGGGCAAAAAACATCGGTGTGCCGGACAATCCCTACGGATATGCTTCTTCGTTACTCATTTTCGACAATTCTTTAATCATACAATATGATAACCGTAATGCAAAGAGAGTGATAGCCTTAGATTTGCTAAACGGCAATCAGCGCTGGGTGAAAGAACGTTGGCAACACCGGCATTTACGGATGGGAGGGTGGTAGTGAGGACAGTGGGGGAAATTTATTGTGTTGGTGAGGAATAGGAAGTGAATGGATGAATTAAGCAAAAAAACACCAAACGCCACACTTGACAATGCAAATGCGACAGACAGATTTGTAGATTGTGCACTTAACTCCGACGCCAATTTCGTCGTTAGCAGCAAACGGGAACGACAGTGCTTATTGACAAAGAAAACAATTAGACAATGAATAATCATAACGGGTTGGACAACTAAAATGAAAATGGCAGACGATGTTGTTAAGTTGATATACGAAACAACATCTCCCTCAACAACGGTGTTGGTAAACCCATCACATTGTAAAAACAGCCGTTAATGGCGGTTACTCCAATCAAGCCGATCCATTCCTGAATGCCATACGCACCCGCTTTGTCGTACGGTTGGTAATTTGTAATATAATATTGTATCTCTTCTTCCGAAAGTTTTTTAAAGGTAACCTCCGTAATGTTATGTTCCGTAATTTTTTGATTGAGAGAAGCTATCGTTATACCGCTAATCACTTGATGGGTTTTCCCGGATAAACGGCGCAACATGCCAATGGCTTCCGCTTCGGTTGCCGGTTTTCCCAAAATCAGGTCTTCTAAAACTACAATGGTGTCACAAGATATAAACAGGGCGTTTTCAGGATATGCTGCGAAATTGATTGGGGTTAGCTTGAGTTGGGATAGGTATTCAACTACTTGTATGGGTGTGAGATGCTCGGGGTAAATTTCTTCAACATCTGTATTTACAATTTCGAAACAATAGCCCATCTCCTCAAGGAGTTGTTTTCTTCGAGGAGATTTAGAAGCAAGAAAAAGGTTGGTCTTTAACACAGAGATATTAATCACTAATCAAACAACTCCTTAAGTGCGTTCTCCAGCGCGGCGCCGCGAAGGTTTTTGGCGATGATGCGTCCGTCTTTGCCGATTAGGAAAGTAGCAGGGATAGAGCTAACACCATAGATTTTAGCTGCTTGAGATTGCCAATAGCCCAAATCGCTCACGTGATAGGACCAAATTAAGCCGTCGGCTTCTATTGCTTTCACCCATCCGGCTTTGTCTCTATCTAATGAAACACTATATATTTCAAATCCTTTGGCATGATATTTATTATACACTTTCACCACATTTGGATTTTCCATACGGCAGGGACGACACCATGACGCCCAAAAGTCTAACAATACTACTTTTCCTTTTAAGTCAGACAATTTCATGATTTTTCCTTCAGGGTTTTCAAAAGCCAACTCGGGAGCCATGGCGCCTACTGAAGTTGCGCCGGCAGGGGCTGATTCTTTTTTAAAACGTTCTACTACAATAGGTTGTTCAGGATAACTTTCATGTAATGCATTGATCACTTCCTTATGTAATTCGGGATGTTCATCCTTCTTAAAAAGATCAATAAACATCAACACAGCAAGGTCGTTTTTGTTGGCTAACACATAGTTAATAACCACATCATGACGTTTTTTATATTCAGTATCAAAAAAGTTTTGATATTTTTGAACAATATTTGAAGCATTACGCTGCGCTTCTTGTTGTGTGTATTTTCCGAAGCCGTCAGAAAGTTTTATGGAGTTAGAAAAACTGTTTTGAAGTTCTTTAATATTGGAAATTCTGTTAGAAAGTTCAATAATTTGTGCCGCCAACAACTCTTTCTCTTTTTTCTTGCTTGCTAAATCATTCATTTGCAAACTATCACGAAATTGCAAATATTTTTCTACGCTATTAACAAAATCGGAAAAACTGCTTTTCATCATCGCATTACGTTGATCTAAAGTTTCAAGATATTTATCTACACTTGATGAATAAAAACCTTCAAACTTTGTGTTTTTTCTCTCTTTGAAATCATCTAAAAGATTCATGCTTTGCATGTAACTTGCAAATTTTGAATAGTTTGTAAAAATATCTTTTAGCAAATTTGAGCCATTATAAACAAAAACATCAATATCTTTGCTATCCAATTTTCCTTTAATAACTTTCGACTTAACAAATTGTTGCAAAGAATCTACAGCTGACACCATTTCAACACAATACTCGTTTGCATCGGCATTGACCTCAAAATAGGGTTTAAACTGTGATTGAAATTCGTTGAAAAACTGCACATCTTTGTCTGCTAACAGCACCCTGTTCAAGCTATCAATTAGCCCGTCTCTAAACTTTAACATTTCTGCGGCATTTTTACAAAATACAATGCTTGGAGAACCTTTTACCGATTTAATATCTTTCAGATTTTCTGCATTCAACAGCAATTCAATATTTTGATATGGAGAAAGGGACATCATCAAATGCTGCCCATCGTCGAAAACCAACTTAAAGAGATCTGTTTGGGCAATGTGGGCAGTTAGTTTAAAAGTGCCGTCAGCATTCACTTTGGCATTACCAAACGAAGTGCCATCTTCTTTATAGAGCAGTTGCAAATCTACTTTGGTAGAGATATTGTTTTCAATTTTCCCTGAGATGGTGGTTTTTTGCGCCCAAACAGTTGTAAACCCGAAGGCAAACAGGAGGATTATTGCTGCGATAAATTTTGATTTTTGAGAGATCATTATTATATTTATTAATTTTTTAGTACACAGAATGGCATTTATTTAACAGATTTACACAGATTTATTAAACTTTAAATTGAATAAGGAATTACAATATCATCACAGTACTCACATCTATAGGAGCGTTTTTCGGGGTCAACTAAATGAAAGATATGGTCGGCGTAATTTTCAATGGAAGTAACACAGCGCGGGTTTTTGCATTGAATTACGTTCGTTACTTTTTCAGGCACTTTCAATTTCACTTTTTTTACAATCTTACCGTTTTCAATTACATTAATAGTAATATCCGGATTGATTAAGCCCAAAAAATCCACATCCAAATCAATTTCATTATTTATTTTGATGATATCTTTTCTGACCATTTTGTCGCTATAGGCGTTGTTGATGAGCGCCACCGTGTATTCGGCTTTGTCTAACTTTAAGTAGTGAAACAACTTAATGCCGAATCCTGCGGGGATGTGGTCAATTACAATTCCTTTTTCAATACTGGTGATTTGTAGCATAGTTTTTCCAATTAATAGATTCCTAATAGTTTTAATATTAATGCCATACGCACATACATTCCATTTTTAGCCTGTTGGAAATATTGGGCTCGCGGGTCTTGATCAACCTCAATACTAATTTCATTCACGCGCGGCAGCGGATGCAAAATGTAGGTTCCGGCACCGGCATATTTCATTTTTTCCTTATCTAAAATAAAACGGTCTTTCAATCTGATATAATCTTCTTCGTTGAAAAAGCGCTCGCGTTGCACCCGGGTCATATACAAGAAATCAATCTCTTGCATATAGGGTTCCATTTTATCCACTTCAACACACTCTATATTGTTTTTCTTGATAATCTCTTCGCGAATATATTCAGGAACGCGCAGTTCTTCAGGAGATATAAGTATTAATTTGATGCCTTCATAATTACTTAAGAATTTGATAAACGAATGTACGGTGCGTCCAAATTTCAAGTCGCCGCAAAAACCATACACTTTGTTTTCCACGCTACCTTTAAGTAGCTCAACAGTAAGAATATCTGTTAATGTTTGGGTGGGGTGTTGGTGTCCACCGTCTCCGGCATTAATCAACGGCATGGAAGTCAGCCATTGGCTTGCCACGCGGGGCGCTCCCTCTTTGGGGTGTCTCATCACGGCAATATCGGCGTAACATTCAATAGTTCGGATGGTGTCTGCAATACTTTCTCCTTTTGCCACCGAGCTTGAGTTCGGTTCGGAAAATCCTATGATAGAGCCGCCCAAGCGTAGCATTGCCGCTTCAAAGCTGAAGCGAGTGCGTGTGCTGGGTTCATAAAAAAGAGTTGCTAAAATTTTACCTTCGCAACTCTTATAGAAACTTTCAGGATTTTTAACAATTTGGTGCGCCAAGTCGAACAACTCACGAAATTCAGCACGAGAAAAATCTGATGGATCAATTAAATGTCTGCCTTTTAACAAAATAAACCTCCTCTTTTTTATTTTTTTATGGGCGCAAAATTACACGAATTGTTGAATTATTACGAGTAAATATTTTGCCCTGATTTTTTTTGAAAACTATTATTCAAAATCAATCTTTTTGATACTTTTGTCGCAAAAATTCTATGACAGAAAATGTTACTCATAAAGCAGGTTTCGTTAATATTATCGGCAACCCTAATGTAGGAAAAAGCACTCTGATGAACCGCTTAGTTGGCGAACGTCTATCTATTATTACTGCTAAAGCACAAACAACTCGTCATCGTATTAAAGGAATTGTGAACGGCGATGATTATCAAATAGTTTATTCTGATTTGCCAGGAATATTAACTCCTGCATACAAAATGCAAGAATATATGATGCGGTTCGTGAATGAATCGCTTAAAGATGCCGATCTGATTTTATATGTTATTGAATGTGGTGAAGTTTCTTACAATCAAGAAGTTATTGAAAAATTACAACAAATTACAATTCCCATATTATTGGTAATAAATAAAATAGATCATGCAACAATTGAAACTATTACCTCTACAAAAACACATTGGCTAAATTTACTCCCAAAAGCAGAAACAATTGAAATATCTGCACTTACCGGTCATCACGTAAACTTATTATTAGAAAAAGTAATTCTACTGCTGCCGGACTCTCCGCCTTTTTTCCCTAAAGATGAATTGACCGACAGACCTTTGCGGTTTTTTATCTCTGAAATTATTCGTGAAAAGATATTGTTGTTGTATAAAAAAGAGATCCCATACAGCGTGGAAGTAGTGATTGAAAGTTTTAAGGAAACGGAAGATATGGTACACATTGGCGCTATGCTTTATTGCGAACGTGAGAGCCAAAAAGGAATTATCATTGGAAATAAAGGAAGTGCCATAAAACAATTGGGAATAGAAGCCCGTAAAGCCATTGAAGATTTCTTAGAAAAACATATTTTTCTGGATATTTCGGTGAAAGTGCTCAAAGATTGGCGAAATCAGGATTTGCTGATGAAACGGTTTGGGTATTCCCAGAATTAAAGAGATTTTATCAAAGGCAAATCCGATTTTTTTTTCAACATTTCAACAAAGACCTGCCGCTATAATGTTATTCCCTTATTTTTGGCGAAATTTTTATAGCATCATATTGTTTAACTAATTTATGGCAAACGAGAGCATTACGGCGAAACGCACAGAGCAAAAAATAAATTATAATACGTTAGAATCCACTTTAGGGGTTACCGGAAAACTCACCCCACAAGCATTAGACTTGGAAACGGCAGTGCTGGGCGCCATTCTCATTAACGCTGACGCCGTGGGACAAGTAGTGGATTTTCTTTCCCCCAGAATGTTTTATAAAGAAGCGCATTTTCATATTTATAAAGCGATCGTTGACCTCTTTAACAGATCTGAACCTATTGATTTATTAACAGTTACATCTTATTTGAGAAAAATAAAGATGTTGGAAAATGTGGGCGGTCCTTCCTATTTGGCTTCTTTAACCAACCGCGTGGCATCCTCCGCAAACATCGAGTATCACGCACGTATTGTAATGGAAAAGTTTGTGTTGCGAGAACTCATCAACAATTGCAACATTATTATTAAGGATGCTTACGAGGATTCGAAAGATGTGTTGCAACTGTTAGACAAAGCTGAAACTAATCTTTTTGGAATCATTCAAGACAATTTTAAACGCGACAGTAAGGAGTTGAATGTGGTGATGAAGAAAGCGCTGGAAGAGCTTATGGCGATGAAAGATGCTGATAACCAATTTCATGGCGTACCTTGCGGCATCCGTGCTATTGACGAAAAAACGGGCGGATGGCAAAAGTCAGACCTCGTTATCATTGCAGCGCGCCCCGGCATGGGAAAAACATCGTTCGTGCTCACCATTGCGCGCAATGCCGCCATTGACTATAAACGCCCTGTAGCGCTGTTCTCGCTGGAAATGTCTTCCTCTCAGTTGGTTCACCGTTTGTTTTCTATAGAAACCGGTATCCCCTCAGAAAAAATTGCCAAAGGCAAACTTTCTGATGATGAATGGATGATCTTAACCAACAAGTTAGGTCCCTTGAATAGCGCCAACCTCATCATTGACGATACCCCATCTCTGTCGGTGTTCGACTTAAGGGCGAAGTGCAGAAGGTTAAAACATCAATACGACATCCAGCTCATTATTGTGGACTATTTGCAGTTGATGCAGGGCAGCGTGGAAACCGACAAAGGAAAAGGAAACCGTGAACAGGAGATCAGTTACATCTCCCGTTCCTTAAAAGCGCTGGCAAAAGATTTGAATGTGCCGGTAATTGCCTTGTCTCAGCTCTCTCGCGAAGTGGAAAAACGCTCTGCTTCCAAACGCCCGCAGCTTTCCGACTTGCGCGAATCGGGCTCTATTGAGCAGGACGCCGATATGGTGATGTTCATCTACCGCCCCGAATATTACGGGCTCACTACTTTTGAAGATGAAGATGTACCCTCGCAAGGATTAGCTGATATAATGATTCAAAAGAACCGACACGGCGCCACCGATAATATACGCATCCGCTTCCAAAGTCAATACACCAGATTTACAGATATTGACTTTGGAATGAGCAACGATGCTTCATTCGATGGCATTACCCCCAACCAAAGTTTCGATATTGTTGACTCCAGTATGAACCACGACTATGCTGATGACAGCCATTCGGATAGTCCATATTCAGAGGGTATTCCATACTAATTATCATCAAAGAGCAAATCCAACTTCATTACATCCATAAAAAAAACAACATCCAAACGAGTTGAATTGAGATAAAATATCCCATTCAATTCGCTTTTTTATATTTTTGCCCCCGAAAAAAAAAGAAAAGAGAAAGGATTACACCTTTAATCACTAACCATTAATCACTAATCATTAATCACTAATCATTAATCACTAATGAAAACCAAGTACATCGACCTAATCACCCAGACTTATGAGTTTCCACAAGAAGAGTTTCATGTGGAGGACGGGGAATTGTATTTCCATGACATACCGTTAATGGATATCATCAAACAGTATGGCACACCGTTAAAAATTACCTATCTGCCCAAGATTTCTCAGAACATTCAGCGGGCGCGCCGATGGTTTAACGTGGCAATTGCCAAAGCCGATTACAGAGGGGATTATAACTATTGTTACTGTACAAAATCTTCTCATTTTGAGTTTGTTATGGCAGAAGTTCTGAAAAATGGCGTACATATTGAAACCTCCTCGGCTTTCGACCTGAACCTCATTGAAACGATGAACGAAGCAGGGCAGTTTAATAAAGAAACCTTTATTATATGTAACGGATACAAAAAGCAGCAATATATTGAAAACATAGTCAGCTTTTTAGAAAATGGATATAAAAACATCATTCCTGTTTTAGATAATAAACATGAATTTAATCTTCTTGAAGCAGCTGTTCAGTCGAAATGCAAGATAGGTATTCGCATTGCTGCAGAGGAAGAACCACGATTTGAGTTCTATACGTCACGCTTGGGGATCAGATACAATGACATCATTCCGTTTTATGAAGAGAGAATTAAGAAGAACAAAAAGTTCCAACTCAAGATGTTGCATTTCTTTATTAATACCGGAATAAACGATACAGCATACTATTGGAATGAACTAAGCAAGTGCGTTAACTTATACTGTGACTTGAAGAAGATTTGCCCTGAATTGGACTCGTTAAATATTGGCGGAGGTTTTCCCATTAAAAGTTCGTTGTCATTCAGCTACGATTATGCCTATATGGCTGAAGAGATTGTGGCACAAATAAAGCAGATTTGCGACAGAGAAAACGTAGCAGAACCCAACATTTTTACTGAATTTGGCTCTTACACCGTGGGCGAAGCCAGCGCCGTTTTATACTCCATCTTGCAACAAAAACGCCAAAACGACCGCGAACTTTGGAACATGATCGACAGCTCTTTTATGACTACTTTGCCCGATACTTGGGCAATTAATCAGCAATTTATAATTCTCGCCATCAACAATTGGAACAGAGAATATGAGCGTGTTTTCTTAGGTGGACTCACTTGCGACAGCCACGACTACTACAACTCGGAAGCTCACTTGAATGCTGTTTTCTTACCTAAAATTGAAGAAAACAGCTCAGCTATTGAAAGCAGCACTGAGGAGCGTGATGAATCGGATGTTCAATATATTGGATTGTTTAACACCGGCGCCTATCAAGAATCTGTGGGCGGCTACGGTGGCATTCAACACTGCTTAACTCCTGCACCCAAACATATTATTATCTCTTTGGATGAGGACGGGGAAGTAGTAACCAAACTGTTTGCTAAGGAGCAGAGTTATAAGTCGATGTTGAAGATATTGGGTTATTAGGTATTTAAGATATAACAATTTAATACTTAAAGATTTTTCGTTTGAAGAAAATACTATTTTCACAAAAATTCTTCATTTAAAAAAAATACTATTTTTGCCGCTTCATTTTTAAAAATATTAACTTAATAAATATTAAATAAGTATGGCAGCAATTGGCACAATTCGTAAACATGGAATCTTTTTAATGTGTATTATCGGTATAGCACTTCTCGCTTTTGTGATGGGCGACGTTTCTCAACTCTCCGGTCTTTTTTCCGATAAATATACTATGGTGAAAATCGATGGGAAAAAATTTGACGATGAATATCGCACCCGATTAGACCAAAATAGCGCGCTTTGGAAGATCTTTTTTGAACTATCGTCGTTAGATGAAACCTATACAGCTCAAGTACATGAAACTACTTGGAGTCAACTTTTGGAACAAACGATTATGGAAAAACAGTTGAAAGGCTTAGGATTAAGTATTACTAAAGAGATTGAGGAAGAGATTGCAGCAGATATGCTCGCCAGCCTCAATTCGCAACAACCCAACCAATTATTACAACGCTTTGCGTCTTACCTTGCCCAACAAAGAGGTATGGAATGGGCTATCAGCATTATTTCCAATATTGAAGAATATAAAAATGAACCTCAGGCTCGTGAACTCTATAACGCATACAAAGCTATTGAACGTTTTGCCGTTATTGATTTCCAAAGAGCACGTTATATGGCTTTGGCACAAAATAGTGTTACTTTTTCTGATGAAGCTGCCAAACATTTTGCCGCTAACAATAACTCAATGTTAGCTCAAGCCATTACCCTTTTTCCTACAGCAGCCCAATTTAACGAAATTCAGCCGACTGTTACCGATAAAGAAGTGAAAGATTGGTTTCAGAAAAACATCAACCGTTATCAAATCAAAAACGATTCCCGAGATATTGACTTGGCAATTTTTCCCATTCAACCATCACCTGAAGATTTAGCCACAATTAGAGATACTGCCATGAACAGAACAGCACGCCTGAAAGAAGCCGCTTCTGTAGAAGAATATCACATTTCGATGATGAATGGACAATTGGACAGCACCTACTTTAAAAGGAGCGATATTAACGTAGATACTTTAGTAAAATTGATTTTCGACAGACCAATAGGAACTGTTATTGAACCATTTGAATATGAAAATGCAGTATGGTATTACGGAAAAACTTATGGCATGGCAAAACGCCCCGATTCTGTGCTTCTTGCGTATCTTGTTGTTGATTTTAAAACGGCAAACAATTCAGCCCCTACAAGATCTAAAAGCGAAGCCAAAGCAATTGCTGACAGTTTGAAAAATTTGATTCAAGGAGGTGCCAATATTTTTGCTTTACTTCCCAATTATCTTGGAGGTAGAGATGCTACCGACACTACCACTTGGATTGCCGAACATTCCATCTACCAACAGTTATACAACTCGTTTTTAAGTAACAATATTTACATTCAGGATATGCCTAACGCGTATCTTGTGCACCAAGTATTGGAACGTACTGCCCCTGTGGAAAAACGTCAGTTCGTCATCTATACCGAAGAGATAAAACCTTCGGATGCTACTATTAAATCAATCCGAAGTCAAGCCATGCAACTGCAGGCAGAAAGCAACTCCGCAGAAGACTTAATGACACTTGCCGCTCAAAAAGGAATACAGGTGGCGCAGGGAAAAGATATCACTTCTATGACGTCGAGCATTGCACAAGTACAAAATGCACGGGAAATTGTAAGTTGGGCATACAATATTGAAACAAAGATTAATAGTGTATCCGATGTTTACAACATCAACAACAACAGTTCTTTCGTAGTGGCTGCCGTGCGCGATATGAAGAAAAAAGGTGAAGCTAAATTAGAATCTGCACGCGAAGCCATTGAGACGGAACTTAAAGCTATGAAAAAATTAGAATTAGTGGAAAAGACTATTGCTGATGAACTCAATAGCGGATCATCCATACAACAAGTGGCTGAAAAATATCAAGTAGCTTTTATGGATAGTTTAAAACTGATTTTTGGAGGTGAGACCTATCAAAATAGAAATATTGACAATGCTGCTATCGGAAAAATATTTGCACTTCCCATTGGAAAACCTTCTGCTGTGGCTGGTAAAACTAATGTGTATGCTGTTTCTGTATATCAATTAGAGGAAGCCGGTGAACCTTCTCCCAACTTTACTATGGAAAAATCAATACTTAGAAACGCCGTGGTGGGTAGAAGCAGAAATGATAATACTATTTTAGACGGATTGAAAGAGAAAGCAAATATTCTGGATCAACGCTATCTGTTTTTTGCAAGGTAATAGTTTCCTGTTCACTACTTGCTAACCTTTTTTTATCATGTTATTAGTGTTTCTTGTTTTGGCATTGATTTGGATAATAGTTTAATTTGTTAAATAGATTATTTTTTTGCCAAAAAATAGATGAATATTACTATTTTTGCCAGCAATTTCAAAAATCCATTAAAAATAAACCAAAAAACCTTTATGAATTTAATAGACCAAATAAAAGCCACTGCCAAAGTGGCAAGAAAAACCATTGTACTCCCTGAGGGTGAGGAAGAAAGAACATTAAAAGCTGCCGATATTGTAATAAAGGAAGGCTTTGCAAAAATTGTATTGCTGGGCAATAAAGAAAATATTGAAACCCAAGCTGCTGCATGGGGATTAACCCACATTAAAGATGCGCAAATTATTGATCCTAAGAATAATCCGAGAAAAGATTTTTATGCAGAAATGCTTTGCGAAATTCGTAAAAGCAAGGGTATGCAAATGGAAGAAGCCTTGCGTTTGGTAGAAGATCCGCTCTATTTGGCAACGTTGCTGATTAAAAATAAAGAGGTTGACGGTGAGGTTGCCGGCGCACAAAACGCCACCGGAGATGTGCTTCGGCCTGCGTTTCAAGTGGTAAAAACATTACCCGGCGTTTCCGTAGTTTCAGGCGCTTTCATCATGGTGATGAAAGATTCACAGTGGGGCGACAACGGCGTGATGGTGTGGGCAGACTGCGCAGCACACCCCAATCCGAACGAGCGCGAATTAGCTGAAATTGCTGTAGTAACTGCACAAACTGCAAAATCTATCGCACAGTTAGAGCCTCGCGTAGCACTGCTCAGCTTCTCAACTAAAGGCTCTGCCAAACATGAAATGGTGGACAAAGTAGTGAATGCTACCAAAATAGCCCAAGAGATGGCGCCCCACTTCAAAATCGACGGTGAGTTGCAAGCAGATGCCGCCATCGTGCCCAGCGTAGGCAAATCAAAAGCCCCCAACAGCGAAATCGCGGGAAAAGCCAATGTTTTGGTTTTCCCAACGTTGGAGGTCGGAAATATTGCCTACAAATTGGTGCAACGCATTGCCGGTGCAGAAGCTATTGGACCTATCATGCAAGGAATGGCTGCCCCTATCAACGACCTGTCGCGCGGTTGCTCTATAGAAGATATTGTTAGCCTTGTGGCTATTACGGCTTGTCAAGCTGGAAAGTGATATTCGGGCTATTCCTTTTAATGAGGTTGACCTCATATATAAAGAGGACAAAGAAATCGTTATAAAACTCCTGATTTTGACAATGCGACACCCAAAACAAGTGACAAAGAAAACGCAAATGCGTAATTTAGATAATGTTAAAAGAGTTTGATTACTGAGAAGTGATTAAGATAATTCTGAAAATTTTCTGTTGAGCATTTCCCTGTATTTTGTATTAAAGCCCCTTCACCTCCGATTTTTTTGCTACGTATTCCTTGAAATAGAAAGGTTCGAAATAGGCTATGTTTTCAAATTGTTTGTTTGCGTATTTTAATAATGCGGGGCGGAGCATATTCTCTGCGGCTAAAGGCGTGTCAATAAATTGGGCGTTTGGGTGCTTTAGAACAGCGGTGCATTTGGTCATGCCATTGCCACAGAAATAAATAGTGCGGGTTGCTAATTCTTGTGAAAAAGAGTATTCGTCGATAATTTTGTTGTCCACTTCGGTAATAGCTTCGCCTTTTGAGTTAAATAGTGCTGTAAAGACTTCCATGCGGCGCGCATCTATCATGGGGGAGTATAAATTGTTTTGCTGCTCTTTTTCTTGCTGTAACGCTCCAAAAACGATGCTCTGCAAGGTGGAAATGCCGATGAGCGGAATATTCAAAGCATAACAGATTCCTTTTGCTGCAGATGCGCCGATTCGTAAGCCGGTGTAGGAGCCGGGACCAATGCTAAGCACTACTCCATCAAGCTCAGCAATTTCACAGTTACTCTCTGCCAGTACCTGCTCTATAAAAGGGAACAACTGTTCTGTGTGGGAATTGCCTTTATGCGAAGATACAGCGGCAACAATCTCATAACCTTTGGATAAAGCCACTGAACAAACTTCTGTGGCAGATTCGAGAAAAAGTAGTTTTATTTTCACGAGGCAAAAATAGATTCTTTTTCCAATTCAATGAAATATTTATTTTCGCCGCTGTATTCTATATTTGAATATCAAAAATGACTTAAACTACTAAATACAAATAAATTACGGCTTACAAATACTTATATTATTATAGCTTTAAGTTTTGTATTATAAATTTAGAAATTACGAATAATCAATATATTATCTTAAAACCTGAAAACTTGGACCTAATTCCCTATAATACCATAATTACAGCCATTCCAAATCATGTAAAGTTGGTGGCAGTTTCAAAAATGCGCAGTGTTGCGCAGATTCAAACATTGTATAACGTTGGACATAAGTGCTTTGGAGAGAACAGACCGCAAGAGATGAAAGCCAAATATGTGGCACTGCCCAAAGATATTGAATGGCATTTCATAGGGCATTTGCAAACCAACAAAATAAAATATATCGCCCCATTCGTTTCTCTCATTCACAGCATTGACAGTTTTTCTCTACTGCAAGAAGTGAATTGCCACGCAGAAAAGAACCACCGCATTATTCCTTGTTTGCTGCAATTCTTTGTCGCACAAGAAGCTACAAAACATGGACTTTCTTGGGAAGAATGTATAGCCTTGTTAGAAAGTCCTGTTTTTTCCACGCTAAAAAATGTTAAAATAATTGGCGTCATGGGAATGGCAACCTTCACCAACGATGAAACACTGATTCGTAAAGAATTTAAAACATTGCACGAATATTTCACACAGTTGAAAACGCAATACTTTGCCACCAACCCCGATTTTAAAGAACTTTCTATGGGCATGAGCGATGATTATGCCATTGCCATTGAAGAGGGCAGCAGCATGGTGCGGGTGGGGAGTGCGATTTTTGTGGAGTAGAACAAACTGGGCACTCTGACATGATTCTTAATCCTAACATTGGTTTACATTCCTTTCTTTTTTTTGTAAACCTATTTTAGGACGAGACATCACCCAAATATTTCCCTCAACTCCTTATTACTCAATTTACCAATCCAATTTTCGCCGGTAGCAACCGTCATTTCGGCGAGGTGTTTTTTCTTTTGGATCATTTCGTCAATTTTTTCCTCAAAAGTGTTTTTGCAAATGATTCGGTGAACCATTACATTCTTTTTCTGACCGATACGGTAAGCACGGTCGGTGGCTTGATTTTCAACGGCGGGGTTCCACCAAAGGTCGTAATGAATCACGTGTGAGGCGGCAGTGAGGTTCAGCCCTGTGCCGGCAGCTTTGAGCGAAAGCAGAAAAATCTTGTCGGCGCGGTTGTGCTGAAAACGGTGCACCATTTCTTCGCGCTGCTTCACGTTGCAACTACCATGGTAAAACATGGGGCGCTCGCCGAAACGTTCGGTGATGAAGCGTTCCAAAAGTTTTCCCATTTCAGCAAATTGTGTGAAGATCAATACTTTTTCACCATTTTCTATGATGCTGTCCAACAGTTCAAATAACAATTCCAACTTGCCGGAAAGTGAAGCATCAAATTTTCCATTTTTCAGAAATTGTGTTGGGTGGTTGCATATCTGTTTGAGTGCCAATATCATTTGCAACACTAATCCTTGTCGTTTGAAAAGCGATTGCTGGTCGCTGCCGCAACCTTCAATTTCTTCCATTGCCGCCAACATCGTTTTTTCGTACAGTGCGGCTTGCTGTTTAGAGAGTTGGGCAAACTGATTTTGCTCAATTTTATCAGGCAAGTCGGAAATAATTGTTTTGTCGGTCTTCATACGCCGCATCATAAAGGGTGCGGTAATTTTGCGGAATTTTGATGCCACATTTTCATCATTAAACACTTGTATCGGATCAGCATAATCATTCTTAAACATTTTTACAGTACCCAAATAGCCTTTGTTGGCGTAGTCCATAATAGACCAAAACTCCGTCAAGCGGTTTTCAACAGGTGTACCACTCATGGCGATACGAATATGGGCGGAAATACTTTTCACTGCTTTTGATTGTGCAGTATCGTGGTTTTTAATATTTTGCGCTTCGTCGATAATCAATGCCTGCCATTTTTGTTTTTTCAGCAATTCGTAGTCACTTCGCAAAACGCCATAAGTTGTCAGCATAATATCGGCTTTAAATTCTTTCAAATCACGAAGTTGTCCATGAAAAATATGCGATGAAAGCGAAGGTGCAAACTTTTCAATTTCAGCCTGCCAGTTGGTTAGCAAACCTGTTGGCACCACCACCAAAGCTTTATGTTTGTCATTTATCGCATTTTCTTCTTTGAATTTCAATAAAATAGAAATCACTTGCAGGGTTTTTCCCAGCCCCATATCGTCGGCGATAATACTGCCGAATCCTATGCGGCTGTTGCGATACATCCACGAAAAACCGCGTTGCTGATAGGGACGAAGCTGTGCTTGAAGCCCTTGCGGCAAAGGAATCTCTTCGCCGGAGGTCAATTCCTTAATCAAATCGCGCACTTCGTCGGAAAGCAATACAGGCGCGCCTTCATATTCCTCTGCCAGTGCCGTTTGCAATAACTGATAAGGGGTGAGCGGTTTATCTGCCGCAAATGCCTTGTGCAATTTTTCAAGATCCGATTCATTTACATAAATATAATTTTCTTTGAATTTAAACAAATGTGAAGCATTTTTCATCAGTTTTTCAAACTCATTGGGCGAAATAATCGTTTCACCCAAAGCCACTTGCCAGTCAAATGAAAGCAAATCATGTAAACTTACAAAACTTTGTCCGCTTTCAGTTCTGTTGAGCTTAACCGATACTTTGGGACGCAACAGCTCTTGTAATGCTTTGGGTAACATTATTTTAATATCCAACAACCGGACAGCGGGCAAAACCTCCATCAAAAATGGTGCAAACTCGTTGTTGGAAAAGCGAATAGGCATGTTGCCACCCAAATTAATGTGTGTGTCTAAACCGCGAATGAATGGCGTAAGCAATGAAACGCCTTGCAAAATCTTAAAACGTTGTTTTTCAAACTGTTTTTGTTTCAAGATGTTTTCAAGTGGAACTGGCAAATTGTCGGGCTGCATAGTATCTTCAACCGAAACGTGCACTTCAAATATATCTACCAATGTTTCCGACACCGTAATCACGGGCTTGTATTGTTCGGCAGTGAGGTAATAGCGGTCTAACCAGACTTTTATGCCGCCACTCAGCGCTCTTTCTCCTACGGCAGTGAAGGGATATGTTATATTTTTGAAGAACAAATCTTCAAACAAATCATGGTTTGAGGGTTTGGACAAATAATAGATCAGTTTTCCGAGAAACAGCGATATTATTTCAATGGTTTGATTTTCAATGGGTACTATTTGTTCTTTTTTACGAATCATTTTATGTACCAGCAACAACTCATCTGGTAAAATTGTGGACAATTTTTCAACGATTGTTTTCACTCGCCTGTCTATGGTGGCGGGCAACCAGCGGATCATAAAGTCTTTGTTTTCCAACTGAACGATTTGCGGAATAATCATGCCGTTTGCCGTCAGGTGCAGCGAAGCCAGCAAGATTTTATGGAACGCAGCCACAGAAGGTTCAAAGTCAAGTAAACGATCAGGATTCAAAGCAAAAAGTGCCGGAATAAGATGTTCCAACCGTTCGTTTTCGTGGTTTTCACCGCCCATTTTCTTTTGGTTATTTCCATTCACAGTGAGCATTAAAGTTGAACGGTTAGTTAAAGAATATTTATTGGAAAATGGAAAAACCGCATTGAAATCTAATTTTTTAGAAAGAATACGAGTGGCTTCTTTCGCAATTCGAATGTATTGGGCAGCATATTTTTCGCGAAAATTACCTGAAGGATAAAAGGGTGGCGCATCGGGCAAAAGTTGCACCAGCGGTTCCGAAATATTTTGCAGTTGTGAAAAATTAACACGCTCATAAACAGCTATTTCAGCTATTTCTGAACTTGTTTTTTTCTCTTTCCACAGGTTTTCCAAGACGGGAATCTCCGTTTTCTTTTGGTCAGCGATAAAGATGCCACGTTTTTTCAGTTCGTCAAGCAGATTCACATTGTGCATTTCAAAAACCAAAAACGGATTGTTGTCAATTTCGCGGCTCAGCATATAGATGACCGATGCTAAATGTTTGCACGGCACCGCCCAGTCGGGACAAGAGCATTGCATCTTAAAGTCAGTCCATTGGCGGGGAAATACTTTCAAACCCAACTCTTCAGCAATACTCAAAATGGCAGGGTCGAGTTCTCGATTCAACAGTTTGGAAATCAGCGCAGGACGTTCAATGATTTTCGCCATCAAGGGTTCAATATCTTTTTCAAAAAAAGGGGGTACAATAATGGTTACCTTATAAGGCGTAGCACAACTTCCCTGTACTTTTGCAACAATCTGATTGCCATTAATTTTCACATTACGTACGTGTCCACTACGTGCGTATGAGGCTCCGCGCGGCAGGCGGTTGTTGTAATCTACGTTTTCTAAAGAACGCAGCCAATGCTCTCCCCACCAGGTTTTTCCAAATTTTTCTGCCATATAAGTTATGTATCTTTGTTGTATTTAATTTTCAGCACCTTAACGCTTTTAACTATTTCTTTTATCCATAAATAAATCATTAAAGGCATAACTATAATTATTAACTTGTTGTAGGGGTAGGTTGTTCAAGTCACACACGTGTCAGGGCTTGACGGCGGTGGCGGCTCTCTATACATTTTCAACGCGATCAACCGCCGCGAAAATACACAAATATTTGTCCCGCGAGGCGGTCGGGACTTGTCTATTACGTTTTAGAAGTCAGAGATTTTGATTGTTTACTCAACCCATGTTGCTTTACTTTTTTTGTTTTCTTCTTTCTTCAAAATAGCATCTCCTCCTTGATAACCCATTCTGTATTTCACTTTTGCCGTGAGTTTACCTTTTACCAAGATAACAAGGCTAATTTTGGGGTGTATAGCAATATGCCAAGAATTACCCCAGTGTTCTCTAAAGATTGGAAAATAAAAAAATCACTACTGACCGATTAAAAAAATAAAAGGGCGTTTCCTTATTTCGGATTCGCCCCAAAGTTGTAATTTTGTTGTTCCTAAGCAAGGAATACAATGGGCAAAGAAAGCATAAAAAATTTAGTCATTTTATTCAATAATTAATTAAATTATTGCGAAGTTTAAACTTTCAAAACATTCGGTTTGTTTGGTGTAGGCAAAATCTTACCGTTTGCGCCACGATACTTATCATCTTTATCAAAAGGAATTCCAATCTTATTAAGAAGTCTATCTACTTGAACTTGATGCAACTGCATACCCACTTCCCAAGGGTTGTAGCCTAACAGCATGCCGGTCATCTCCTCAAAAGTGAGTACGGGGATGCCGTAGCCCTCTTTGTCGTAAGTTTTGTTTTCCAATTCAGCTATTGTGTATTGCCAGCGGTCTAAAAACATTGGGCATCCCGGACAGTTACACACAATAAAATCAGGCTCGTATGGTTCCATGGATTCAAATTTTTTCTTGGTGTTGGCTATAGAAAACCCGCGATTGGCTTTCACAATATATTGTCTAAATCCGAAGCCACAGCAATGACGTCGTTCAGGGTAATCCACCACTTCGCCGCCCCAAGCCTCAATCATGCCGGCAAGAACGTGTGGAAATTCTGCTTTTCCCACACCGCTTTCAGGAAACATCTTAGCATAGTGGCAACCAATATGTTCCACAACCCGCAATGGTTTTCCCGTGAAACGATTTACCAATTGATATTTCATTTTCGCTTTTAACTCCATTCTAAATTTATAAATAATGTCGGAAGGATGTGCAATATTTTTAGGAATTTCAAATTCTCTGCCAGTAGTTTTCTTCAATATTTCGCGAGTTTTAGCCAGTAATTCAGGATTGTGTTTCCACATTTCAATCATTTCATTATAAAGCCCAAACGATGTAATACAGGAGGGGGCATAGTTGTCATAGCCTTGTTCGGTCATTAGGGCAAAGAGGCGGGCAATCACGGTCATGGTGGTTTCTAACGGCACAATGTCGCTGTGGTAGCCTATGCCTGTACAAGTGTGCGAGTTAGCGTTGTCATACACATCTTTTCCCAGTTCATTGCGCATAATCTTCAAAAAAGTAGCCTCTGCGCCCGGAAAAAAAGTCTGGCGAATGCAACTCCTGCCATAGAAAAAATGATCATCCGCGATCTCTTTTTGATATTCGTTCCAAAAATGTTTTTTCATAACTCTCTTCGATTGTGCGTGTTGTTATTTGTAGTATAGATTTCATTCAAATAATCTTCTTCAGAAATTGAGCCTCTTTTTTCATTTGAAAACCGATCTAAATTATTGTAAAACTCAATAGCTCCAGTTGCTTCAAAAATTTTCCTGATCTCTTCAAGGTTTTTGCCGGCAACTCGGCGCAACGCACCAGATCCATCACCATTATAATTGGCTCCTACTTTCGGTGAAATATCCATAATATTATCACGATACCATTTCCAAATGGGTCCCTGTTCGGGATGCGATTCGGGGTGTACAATATCGGGGTGCACGCAGTATCCTCTTTCCAATATGCTTCCTCCGATAATTTTTTGTATGATAAGTTGTTGCCTTCCTTTTTCGCTATTCACGAAGTAGCCGAGTTGCTGTGCAATTTTTCGCAAGGCAATGATGACTACGCCGGGTGTGTTTCCGCGCGGGCATCGGGTAGCGCAAGACATACACTCCCCACAATACCAAATGGTATCAGAGCGCAATAGCTTTTCTATTTCCGCGTCTTCTTCGCGTTGCACAATGTCGCAAATCTTGCGTGGATCGTAGTTATAGAACTCTGCGGAGGGACAAATTGCAGTACAAACTCCGCAATTCATGCACGCATTGAGCGCTTCCTGAAAACGCACATCCTGCAAAAGTAATGTTGTTAAATTTCCCATTTCTTAATCATTTGAAGCACGCAAAGAAACATGAATTTTTGGAATAAAGAAAACAGCTTGCCAAACTTGTTAAACGCAATAACCGATCTTGAAGGATTGAAAGAAAAAGCAAACATTCTTTACCAACGCCATTTATACTTTGCAAGATAAGAAGTTTGAAACAATAAAAAAAGAAAAGAGGCTGCCTTTTGGAACAGCCTCTAAGAATGGTTATTCTCTTTTTTTAGATTCTTTAAACGCTTTGCGTTCAATTAAATAAACAATGATTAGGGCAATACCGACGCAAAAGGAAATAGTAGCTAAACATGCTGAGTCCCAATCAAAGTATCTACCGGTTAAGTTTCGGTGAACTTCATAAAGAATACTTGCAAAAATCCAACCGAGACCAATGCTAAGTGCTACCGCTCCCAAGCGAAGCATAAAAAATGGATTGTTTTGAAATTTGTTTTTCTGTACTGACTGCAATGAACTCAGTTTAGATTGCATCATTTCAGGAGAAAGTTCGTTCATTTTTAAAAACATAAGTTTACGTTCTTTGTGTAACAGACATAACTCAAGGAGTTTGTAAGTTGTGTAAAAAACGATTCCGACAATTAAAGCATCTTCCATGATAAAAATTTAAGTGAATATTTAAAAGTTATTTTTGCATTTTTGACGCGAAAGTGAGAATCAGGTTACAGGGTGTAACCAAAAAAAGTTTTTAGTGTCAAATAACATCATGAAAGAAGAAGAGTTTGCGCTTATTGATCGTATCGTAGGGGGGGAGTCCAATCTATATTCTTATTTTGTAACGAAATACAATAAAGAAATCTTTCAATTGGCGTTTCAATTAACCAAAGATCGTGAGTTGGCGGAAGATTTAACCCAGGATGTTTTTGTGAAAGGATTTCTGAAACTCAATAGTTTTCAACAAAAATCACAATTCTCAACTTGGCTCTATCGCATTGGATACAATCTAATTATTAATGAATTAAGAAAAAAAAAACTGTTTTTCTCTTCTTTTGATGATATTTCGGAAACTTTTGATGAGGCGGCTGAAGTGGATGATTTCTTTAGTCAAAAAGAAACCGAATTGCGCTACCAAAAATTGGATGAAGCTTTACAAACACTCCCTCAAGATGAATATGCGTTAATTCTCTTTCATTATTATCAACAAAAACAAATAGACGAAATAGCTTTTATTACGGCACAAACATCTGCCAATGTGAAAGTTAAACTTTTTAGAATACGAAAAAAATTATATACCATCATGCGTTATGAATGAAAATGAAAAAAATCTGTTTTACAGCGTCTTAAAAGATAAAAACACCGAAGAACCAAAAGCGGAACTGGCTATTGATATCATGCAAATGATTCATAAAAAAGTACAGAAAAAAGCAGCTACCCAAAAAATATGGGAAGTTGCAGGCTACATACTGCTGGTCACCCTCGCCATAGGTTTTGTTGGTGGTTACTTGATTTATTACACCAACTTCAAATTTCCTTCTTTAAACATACATTTTGAGATGCCCTCTCGAATGTATATGATTATTGTTTCTGTTATTTTTGTTTTTGCATTGATAGAACTTTATTGCAGGAAAAAATTGTATGAAAGGCAATAACAAAAAAAATCTATTTTTGCATCAACTTTATCCCTTGATCCTTTAACCCTATGCCTACCTTTAAAAACAAAATCGCAATCGCCTACGATTTCGACGGTACATTAGCGCCCGGCAACATGCAAGAGCACAACTTCATCCCTGATTTGAATATGGATATCAATGAGTTCTGGCGAGAGGCAAACGAAACGGCAAAACAACACGATATGGATGAAGTGCTTGCCTATATGTTTTTGATGTTGGAAAAAGCCAAAGAAAAAAACATTTCAATCAGAAAAGAGGATTTTTTTCAGTATGGAAAACAAATTTCTTTCTATCAGGGAGTTGAACAATATTTTGAAAGAATAAACCGCTATGCGGCAGAAAGAGGATTTGAAATAGAGCATTATATCATCTCGTCGGGGTTGCGGGAATTTGTTGAGGGCACCACAATTGCCCACCGTTTTAAAGATATTTTCGCTTCATG
>WQSU01000008.1 GCA_009787675.1 Lentimicrobiaceae bacterium | reverse complement strand
GGTGCTTTTTGCAAACAATGAAACAGTTACAATAGAAAGCACATTAAACGTACGGGTTTTTTGGGCAAAGATTAAGAATGTAAGGTATTAATCGTATTGAAAAACCCAACCATCGCTCTTCCTAAAAAAATTGAGAATCGAAAATTATTTTTACAAGAAAAAAAACTTTCTTGTGGAAGTTTTATTCGCAGGTATAATCCTCCCAATAAAAAACTCAATTTTTCGTTTACTACAAAAATTCTATAATGGTACAAAACCTACCCAAAACCGCGATCGTTTTTAAAGGCGTAAAATATTCATATACACAGCTTTTACAATATGCAGAGAAATACTGCCGAACATTTACAGTTAATGGAACAGCGCCTGAAAAGGTTTTAGTCTTTGCCGATAATGGTCCTGAGTATTTCTTTGCTACCTACGGCGCTATGAAATGCAACGCCGCTGTGGTGCCTGTAGATGTACAATCAACTGCCAAAGAGATCTCCTCTATCATGGAAGAGTGCCGCCCCGAAATAGTTTTTGTTTCAGGATACTATAAAGAAAATATCGCTGCTATTGCCGATAAAATTCAAGGATATAATTACACCATTCTTACGCCATCGGATATAGATGTTTCCAATATTGATGAAATGCCTGTTGCCGAAATTCCGACGAGAAAAGATGACCAAATAGTGGCAATTATCTATACCTCAGGTACTACAGGCGAACCGAAAGGAGTTATGCTTTCCTATAAAAACTTCTGGTTTAACTTGGATGCGGTTTGTAATCAGCTTCCCATTTATAATGCAAACAGTAATGTAATGGTTCTGTTGCCGTTACACCATTCATTTCCATTTGCAGGCACTTTGATGGCGCCCATTTATGCAGGCGGAACTTGCTGGATTGCAGAGGGAATGAACGCGGAATCTATTTTACAAACTTTAAAAGAGGGAAAAATAACGATCGTTCTGGGCGTGCCCAAACTGTTTGAGATGTTAGCCAAAGGGATTATGGCAAAAATAAATGCAAGTTCCGTAGCAAAAATACTCTATAAAATAGCGTCTGTACTGCAATGGCGCGCTTTTTCAAAAACAATTTTCAAAAGTGTACATAAAAAATTTGGAGGGCATATTCAACACATGCCTTGCGGTGGCGCTGCGCTACCCACTGAGGTTGCCAAAGTATATAAAACATTGGGACTCTCTATTTTAGTGGGTTACGGAATGACGGAGTGCGCCCCCATGATCTCCTTTACTCGACCCGGCGAAGCACGCTACAACTACTCCGGTCGCATTTTGCCCAGCTGTGAAGTAAAAATTGGGGAAAATGACGAGATTTTGGTCAGAGGCGACAATGTGATGCAAGGCTACTACAAAAAACCTGAAGAAACTGCCGCTATCATTAGAGATGGCTGGCTGCACACCGGCGATACCGGCGCTTTGGATGCTATTGGACTTAAAGTAACAGGTAGAATTAAAGAGATAATCGTTACCTCCAACGGAAAGAATATCAATCCAATAGAAATTGAATTTGAGTTGATGAAACACACTAATTTTATGAAGGAGATTGCCGTTTTTCTTTATAACGACCAGCTTCATCTGCTCGTTTATCCCGAAATGAGCGCCGTGCGTTTACATTCAGATGGCGATTTTGAAGAATTATTGAAAGATGAGATTGCAGCTTATAACAAAAACGCTATGAATTACAAGCGTATTCAACAGTTGCACATCGTATCGGAAGAGTTGCCCAAGAACCGATTAGGAAAAGTGCAACGCTTTAAATTAGAAGAGTTTATTCAAAAAAAAGAGGAAAGACCTGAAGAAAATATTGAACAGTTTTCATCCACTTATAAAATTCTAAAGCAATTTATTGATAAAGAATTAAATATTAATGCACATTCCGACGATCATTTTGAAATAGATTTGGCGATGGATTCATTGAGCAAACTTTCACTGCTCACTTTTATTGAAAATGCATTTGCCTTGCCTATGAAAGCCCAACAGTTAGATGAGTTGTGCAGTTTGGAAAGGTTAAGTCAACATATTGAAAGACAATCAACTGAATACAATGAAAATGAAGTCTCGTGGAAAGAGATCTTACGCACGGAAAAACCGCTCTTGAAGTTGCGGCACTATGGTTTTGCGAATTGGCTGACGGCAAGTGTAGTAAAACTAATTGCCTATACCTATTTCTGTTTCAGAGGCAAAGGAAAAGAAAACATTCCGAAAGAGCCTGTAATTTTTGTAGGAAACCATCGTAGTGGATTAGATGGCGCTTTTGTTACGGCGCAATTGCCTTGGAAAATCTTAAAAAACACCTATCTATTTGCCAAAGACAAGCATTTTCATTCTGCTATTGCACGTTTTTTAGCACCCAGAAACAATATTATCTTAATGAATATCAATACCAACCTCCGCGAGTCGATTGTGCGGATGAGCGAGGTGTTGCAGCAGGGCAAAAATGTGGTTATCTTTCCCGAGGGAACGCGTTCTAAAGACAAGAAGATGAAAGAGTTTAAAGATATGTTTGCCATTTTAAGTCAAGAGTTTAGTATTCCTGTTGTGCCAATTGCCATTTCAGGCTCCGAGCGCGCCGCCTTCCGTTTTAAACGCATTCCAAGACCTTTTACGCACATATTTTTAGAGTTTTTGCCTCCTGTTTATCCTAACCTTGAAGAAAATGTGCAAGAACTGAAGGAAAAAGTACAAAAGATGTTAGAAAATGCGCTAAAAATTAGGGAGAAAGTTACATCTTAATGTGTTGTATTTACTCCCTAATCTCCATCTCCTCAATCAAATGTCTCGCATTCGCATATTTATCCACAATAAACAAAAAATAGCGAATATCGAGACTGATATTTCGGCAGCGACTCAGGTCATAATGTAAATCGCTCATGGTGCCTTCCCACACGCGGTCGAAGTTTACGCCCACCAACTCGCCGTTTCCGTTCAATACAGGGCTTCCCGAGTTGCCACCGGTGGTGTGGTTGCTCGCAATAAACGCTACGCGCATCTCACCGTTCGCATCGGCGTATGGTCCAAAATCTTTATAAATAATTAAATCTTTTAATTTATGGTCAACAATATAATCGAAAATATTGGGGTCCTCTTTTTGCAAGATGCCATCTGTTGTTGTATAAGGCAGATACATCATTCCATTATAGGGAGAGAAGCCCTCCATTTTGCCGAATGCAACACGCAAGGAAAGGTTGGCGTCAGGGAAGTATTTGCCTGTTGTGTCTGCAGCGGCAAACTTCACCCAGTCTCTATACTTGGCGTTAATTTGACGTTGTATGTTGGGGAGTGTGTTCTCCGTATAAGAATTCTTGCTGATTTCTGCAAGGGCATTATTGGCATCTAAAAACATTGTGTTTTCATTCAACCATTTATGCAATGAGGCGATCTCTTTCTTAGAAGCCAAGTTTACAAATTTATTAAACGTTTCCATGCTTGAAAAAATAGACTGCTCATACAATTGCTTCGTCATATTTTGCAAGGTTTCTCTTTCAACGCCTACATATTTTTGCAACGGCGCAGGAATCCACTCTTTTTTTGTGGTGCTAAAATAATAAGCCAATAATTCTACAAACACTTCTTTGTCAATAGGTTTATGATAGGTAGGATAAAACTTTTCTGCTTTTTCCAACAAATCATTTTTTAGTTCTGCAGACCAAGGATATTGTTCTTTAAGTAGTTGAGGTCGAAGTGTTTCAATAAATTTTCCCAGTTCTATCGCTTGAAAGGTTTCTCGTAATGTGGTGGCTGTTGTTTCCAATTCTTTATAAATTTCATAAAGCGATCTTAAGGCTGTTAATATTTTGTAGCGTTCAGCGCCATCGGTGGTTTGATAGGCAAACAGTTCTAAATATTTCTCTTGTTTTTCTTTTGCATTCAACACTTTGGTTTCATGAATTCCTTTGTTTTCCCCAATCGATTTTTTCCAGCCGTTGGCAATAGTGTTGGCTTTAGCAGAATACATTAAGCGCACTTCCGGTAAAATATCCATGTGTTTTTTCATAATATCCAAGCGTACGCCGCGCTGGTGGATGAGCGGCGGATTTCTATAATTCACCACCAAATCAATACCATCGGAGATGAGATATTGCTGCGTAGTTCCAGGAAAGCCAAACACCATCGTGAAATCTCCCGCATCTACACCTTTAAGGGAAATAGGGAAGAAGGTTTCGGTTTTCAAAGGAATATTATCGGGGTGGTACGCTGCAGGGTTTCCGTTTTTGTCTGCATACACACGGTAGAGCGAAAAGTCGCCGGTGTGGCGGGGCCAAACCCAGTTGTCGGTGTCGCCGCCAAACTTTCCAATACTTTCAGGTGGCGTACCCACCAAGCGCACATCGTGGAACACACGGTTCACAAATATATAATATTGGTTTCCATAGTAAAACGATTTTATTTCAGCACTGTAATCGGTACCTTCGGTCATCTTTTCAATGGTAGTTTTAATATTTACAGTCACGATTTCTTCACGCTCCTTGAGGTCTTTAGCATTTTCCACGCCTTTCAGCACTTGCTCCGTAACTTCTTCCATATAAACAAGAAAAGTAACAAAAAGCCCTTCGCAAGGAATCTCTTCTTTTTCGGAAGCCGCCCAGAAACCATTATGTAAAATATTGTTTTCCATAGTACTGTAGCGCTGAATATAGGAATACCCGCAATGGTGATTTGTGAGCATCAAACCCTTTTGAGAGATAATTTCTCCGGTACAACCTCTGGCAAAGAGCACAACAGCATCTTTCATACTGCTGTTGTTCACGCTATACACGTCTTCGGCGGTGAGTTTAAACCCCAAACTTTGCATTTCGGCTTCCTTTTGTTTCAACAAAAGCGGAAGCCACATTCCTGAATCTGCATAACAGAAGATAATGGAAATTAATATAATAAAAGTGATACATGCTTTTTTCATAAAGTAATAATTTGCTGCAAAGAAATAAAAATAAGGTTAATATTTGCCATGACTGTTTTCTTTTTCTAAATCTATAGCTTTTTGCGTGTGCAGATTATCAAAATTAAAAGATATTTGCACCCCAAAAAAACAGAAGTATGCAAAGCCCAATTCCCTCTTTTTTATTAAATAAGAAAAACACTATTTTGCTGTTGGTTTTTGTTTTTTTCTTCTCTCTTTTATTTCTAAATATTTATCATCCATTTAATTCCATTTCTTGGATGGCGAACGACTCCAACCTTACAGACACTCAATATTTTGTAGTGACCTTAATTATTGTTTCTTGTGGATTGGCTGTATTGAGTTTTAGCAGGCTTATCATGTATCTGTTAAGAAACAGGGTAAAGATTACATATTTAGCGTATTCTATCTGGATTTTCGGAGAGATTCTAGTTATGTCGGTGATCTATGCTTTGGTGGTTAAAATTGGCTTGACCGATGCCCGCGATTTTTTTGACATAGCGCCGCTCGCCATGATCTATATCACGCTAAGTCTTTTGCTGCCTTATCTGGTTTCGTGGTTGTATTTTTCTTTGCAAGACAAAAAGATACATTTGGCACAGCTGGTACAAATGTCGAAATATATTGATGAAGAAAGTTATTTTGCCATTCAACCCGATAAATATAATCTGATCCATTTTCATGATGACAAGGGAACATTGCGTTTATCTATCAAATTTCACAATCTCTTTTATATTGAATCGTCTGATAATTATGTAAATATATACTACGAAAGTAAAGGACGTATTACGCGTTTTTTGTTAAGGAAAAGTATGAAAAGTATAGAAGAACTTTATTCCGAATACCCGTTGGTGAGATGCCACCGCTCTTATATTGTGAATGTTAACAAGGTAAAAGTATTACGCAAGGACAAGGAGGGTCTTTTTTTAGATTTGGATTATTTGGATTTGCCCAAATTGCCAATCTCCAAAACTTATTCTGATCAGGTATTAGGGCTTTTTAATCAGTAGTTTTTTTATAGCACCCGCCAAGCCCATTGGGTTTGCGAAGAACCCTCTTTCAAAATTTAAGAAAACAACTGCTCACGGTATTAAAGAAAAGATAGGTCTTATTCATATAATCATTTGAATAGCAGGCTTTCTGTCTGCAAATTAGAGGTTGCAAACATTTCTCGTTGGGCGATGCCCTGCAAATTAAGTGAATATAGGAAACCACTTAGTCTTAAACCTTTAAACTCCTACTATACTTCCACCTCCTAAACAAAATAAGTACAGTTGCCATAATGCTGATAATCACCAAAGGACCAATCGTATTTAACAAAATGTAAAATTGCTTCTTTTCTTTTACGGCAATAGGGTTTAATGTTCCTATTTTGAAGCTTTTGGAGCGTATAGAAACTAATTCTTCATCCGAGCTGAGATAGTTCACGCAGTTGAGCAAAAAATCTGCATTGTCGTAATGTCTGTTGGCACGGTAATCGTAGCCTGTAGGATAGGGCTTCATCGTTTTATAATCGAAAGCATTACGTATCATATCTCCATCTGAAACAAAAATTTGTCTTGAAGTTCCTTTGCACTCCGATAAGAAATTAAACTCTTTAATGGTATCAAAACCAACAGGCAACATTCCTTTAAATGCGGAGGTGAATTTCCCCTCCACCAACACGGCAATAGGTTCATACATTCTGCGATACTCCTCCATATTGGGCTGGAGTTTTATAACATTCAACGTAACAATAGAGGGCGTGGGCACCACTTTGGTTCTTTCGGAAGTGGTAACTAAAACAGTTTTCTGAAGTTCGGAATCGCTCCCCACAAAATCAATGGTGCCGGCAAAATCCACTTTCAGCGCTTTTATCTTTCTGACAATAGGATGTGTTGTATAATTCACAGCAACCGGCATATACGGAAATTTATAGAATTGATATTGGGGTTGATTACCTATCATCCCCTGTGGAACCGCAAGACTTTGACAGGTTAAATCCTGAATCAAATTAGCATTTAAACGAACTCCATAGTTAAAAAATAAACTATTGAGTTTTAGATAGTTTTCTGTAGCAAAGAACTCTTGGCTGCTGAACAAACTGTCCACCGAAGCATTGGTGGCATCAATAAGCCAAAGCACTTTGCCTCCGTTCATAATAAATTGGTCAATCACATATTTGTCCATGTCGGAGAAGGTCTGTGTGGGCTGTGCCACAATCAACACATCATATTTATTTCCATAAGTTCCGATGGTGGCTGATGCGGAATCTTTTACATAAATGTTTCGTAAAGCGTTGATTTTATTATTAATAGTAACTCTATCTATGCCATAATAACGTTTCAGCTGCCACTCCATCCAGGAGGTTGCCATGCGGTCAAATTCGCCATGTCCCTCTAAAAAAGCTACTTTCGGGGCAAAAGTAGTCGTAATATTTCTAATGGCAGACACCAAATTGTATTCCAATTCCTGAATAGAGAAGTCGAGCCAATGCTCTCTGTTGCTGGAAACAACTAATGTAACAGGGTATTCTTTAGCGTTATAGGTAAGGAATGCACCCGGCACTACCCAAGTTGTGGATAGGTCTTCCCGTGAAATAGGAATTGGAGGAAGTCCTTTTTTGCTGAATTCGCCAAAAATAGAATTAACCTCCTCCTGATCTTTTCCTTCAATGGGGTCAATCATCTCAAATTCAATGTTTGAAGAATGTCTGGCAAACTCTTCCAAGATTTCTCTTGTTTTTTTGGCAAATATCTGATAATCGGCAGGGTGGTTATCTCCCAACAAGAAAACTTTGATAAAAATCTTATCGGGTAGCTCTTTTAAAAGTTTGATGGTAGAGGGCGCCAGCGAGTTTCTTTTTTCAGCCGTAAGGTCAATTCTTACATAGAAAAAAGAAAAGATAATATTGAGGGCGAATAAAATAAAGAGAGAAGAGAGCAAAACAATAATTGCCGACCGTTTGTATTTAACTTGGTTTTTCATACGAGTAAATTAATAGTTACCATTTGCGACTTAACAAAACAACTCTTGTTGCGATGAGGAAAATGAGCGTTACGCTTGCAAAGTAGAGTACATCCCGCGTATCAATTACGCCTCTGCTGATAGAGTTGTAATGATAATCTATGCCTATGCCCTTTATCACCGACCCAAAACTTCCCAAGATCTCGAAGCTGTAAATAAATTCAAAGCCGTAATACATAATGAAACAAAGCGGGGCCGCCATCACAAAAGCCACAATTTGATTGGAAGTGGTGCTTGATGCAAAAATGCCGATAGAAATAAAAGTGGCGCCTAAAAAGATTAAGCCCAAATAGGAGCCCCAGGTGCTGCCCATATCAATATTTCCAGGCGGTGAACCTAAATTATACACAGAAATCATATATAATAGCGTGGGCAACAAAGCTATAACCAAAAGGGTGAGCGAAGCCAAAAACTTGGCAGCAATAATTTGAGAGTCGGTAAGCGGTTTGGTCAGAATAAGTTCTAATGTTCCGCTACGCTTTTCTTCTGCAAAAGTTCTCATGGTAATTGCCGGCACTAAAAACAGAAACAAGAATTTGGAAGTTTCGAAAAGCCCTTGCAAACTTGCCATGTTTGAGAACAAAACATTGTTAATATCCGGAAATACCCAAATAAACAATCCGGCAATAATAAGAAACACTCCGATAAAAATATAACCGATTAAAGAGCTGAGATAAGACTTAATTTCCTTACGATAAAGGCTGTACATGTGTCATTGGGTTAAAAAATGAGCGGCAAAGATATACTTTTTAGTGGTTAGTGATTAGTGATTAGTGGTTAATGATTTAGGACGAAAGAGGGAGATAATTCTCCAAAGCACCATCAACGCCGCAACGCCCAGCATGATTCTCGCCAAATAATCTCCATGTTTGGTGTAAAAAGTAAGTTTCTCGTTGGGATACACCATTTGAGTGATTGCCGTTCTGACTTCGTACTCCGTTTTTTGATACGCTTTGCCAAGGGGGTCAATAAAAGCAGAAATCCCTGTGTTGGCGGCACGGAGAATATAGCGGCGTGTTTCAATGGCGCGCAACTTGCTCATTTCAAAATGCTGTTTGTGTCCGGCGGTGTTTCCCCACCACGCATCATTGGTAATGACACACATCAATTGGGCGCCGTTTTTTACAAATTGGGAAAAAAGCGCTCCAAAGATAGATTCGTAACAGATTGGCGCTCCAATTTTTACAACACCCTCTTTTGAAGTTACATGAAACACTCTTTGCTCAGAGTCAACGCCAAGCGAACCGCTGGTGCCGCCCAAATCAATAGCTAATTTTTCAAGAAAACCGAAAATTTTGGGGTAAGGCATCTTCTCTACACCAGGTACTAACTTGCTTTTATGATATAACTGTAACTTCCTGTCATGATACAACGCAGATGTGTTGTAATGTTCAATAAAGACGCTGTCGGAATATTCTCGTGCAGTAGGGCTCGCTTTGTAATTGAAAACAGCGCGTGTGGATAAACCTAAAATAAGATTCAAACGGGGGTGGTCCTGCAACAAAGCGTCAAATTGCTCAAAGGCGCCGTGCGGGTATTGATCCAAATGGTAGAGTTGTTCTTCAAAGATACTGTGCGACAAGGCAGATTCCGGGCATACCATCAACACCGTGCTGGGGGTTAGTTTGGTTTTCGCGGTTTCAATGATTACTTCCGCGAGTTCAAAATTGCTTTTTTCGTATTGTTCGGTCCATGCGTCAATGTTTTGTTGCACGATAAGGGCTTCAATGGGGGTCGTCTGTTTTATGGTATAGGTTTTATAGATGATGAGAGATGCAAGTAATGGGATGAGAATGACTGCTATAAGCATAATAAAGATTTTGTGGGCAAACAGATGACGCAGAATAGAGGAGATAGGCATTGATTTTTTTTCATCAAAACATGGTTTGAATTGTTTGAAAAGAGCATAACAGATGAAGTTAACCGTTAAAATCCAGATTGTGCCGCCAAAAGCGCCGGTATATTCATACCATTGCACAATGAGGGGATGGGTGGCAAACACGTTGCCGAGGTTGAGCCATGTCCAAGTGAGTTGCCATTGGAGGTGCAGAAATTCCCACGAGCACCAAAAGGCAATGAAAGCCAGTGAAATAGCAACTATATGCAAACTCATTTTCTTTACCCAATGCCACATTCCAAACACGCAACACATAAAGAACGAGTTGAGCAGAATCGCTGCAACGGAGCCGGGCGGTGTGCTGTTCCAAATCCACCAGGTAACACCCACATTCCAAATGAGAAACGCAGGGAAAGAGAAGCCAACGCCCTGCCAAAACGCCCAGCCTTTGCCACGCTCATGAAGTTTGTCGCTTACAAAAAAGAGGGGCACGAAAGCGATAAAGATTAAAACGGTGCAGCCGTGCGGATACCACGACAGCCACAACAACACGCCGGAAAGGAGCGAAAGAAACAGTTTGTTTTTAAGTAGAGACATTCTGGAAATATTTCGGCGCGAATTAATAGTTTTTTTGGAGCAACCCGAAATGATCGCACCGTTGCAACAAGCGGTTGAAAGTGATTTCTCTATTTTTGCCGCTCAAAAATAATAGATTATGAAATTTAATTTTCCACCTTTTTACTTTTTCCTTTTCTTCTTTCTTTTTTCTTGCTCTCCAAAAAATGAAAAAAAAACTTATCCCGCAAATAGCGACAATACCGAGTTTAGTAAGAGTTCTGGGATTGAAATTTCGACGCTTTCTGACGAACAAACGGAAAATTTAGTGGTGCTGGGAAAAGTTTGGGGATTTCTAAAATATTATCACCCCGCCATTGCAAAAGGTAATTACAACTGGGATTATGAACTGTTTAGAATTTTGCCAAAAATATTAAATGCGGAATCTAAACAACAAAGAGACAGCGTATTGATAAACTGTATTGAAAAATTATGCAATTTTAGGCAAGGTAAGCCCCTAAAGGAAAATAAGAATATCGTAATTTATCCTGATTTGAATTGGATTGACAAATCCGATTTTGATCCAAAACTTGTTAACTTACTTAAAAAAGTGAGACAAGCTAAAAGAAGTTCAGAACATTATTATATAGAATTAACTCCTTTTGTTGGAAACCCTATTTTTAAAAATGAGGATAAATATTCGAATATGTCTTTTCCTGACGTTGGCTATCGTTTGCTTTCTCTTTTTAGATATTGGAATATGATCAACTACTATTTTCCCTACAAAAAATTAATGGATACCCCTTGGGAAGAGGTGCTGCCTGAGTTTATTCCCAAATTTATCAATGCAAAAAATAGATTTGAATATCGTTTAGTCGCTTTAGAAATGGTAACGAAAATTAATGATTCTCATGCTTTTTTCGATGGATTAGATTTGTATAGCGAAAATAAAATAGTGCCTGCCGAAATTACTTTTATTGGTGACACTGCCGTTGTTTCAGGTTTCTTTAATAAAGATTTTGAAAAATCAACGGAATTAAAGAAAGGAGATGCTATATTGAAAATCAATGAAAAATCAATAAATGATATCATTCAGGAAAGAGAAAAATATATGCCCGCATCAAATCGTGGTGCATTATTGAGAGATATGGCTTCCACGCTTTTGCAAACTGATAAAGAGCGTTTAAAAATTGAATATTCAAGAGACTCAAAGATTTATCAAACAGTAATTCTTACTCGTAATAAACCTTTTCGTATGCCAGATAAATTTCAAAAAGCAGATACTTGCTTTAAGATTATTGACCACAGTATTAGCTATTTATATTTAGGATCAATCAAAAATGAATATCTTCCTAATTTATGGAATCATATAGAAAATACAGAAGGACTCATTATTGATTTGCGTTGTTATCCTAAGGATATGTCTGTAATGTATCATCTTAGCAATTATCTAATGAGAAATAGTAGTACATTTGTTAAATGCTCATATGGAAGTATCACACACCCAGGAACATTTACTTTTACTCCAAATATTATGGTTGGGAGTAATAACGAACTATACTACAAAGGAAAAGTTACCATTCTTATTAACGAAATTACACAAAGTCATGCGGAATATTCAACCATGGCATATAACATGGCGCCAAATGTAAAACTTTTTGGGTCGCCAACTGCTGGAGCGGATGGCAATGTTTCTTATATTTATCTACCCGGAGGCATAAAAACAGTTATAAGCGGTATTGGCGTTTATTACCCTGATGGCAGAGAAACCCAACGAATTGGTATTATTCCGGATGTGGAAGTAAGACCTACGATAAAAGGAATAAAAGAGGGTCGGGATGAGGTGTTGGAAAAAGCGATAGAATGGATAAAAGAGAAATGATGATGAAAATTGAAGGTCGTATTGAAAGTATTAATAGCGCTATTGAAAAATATCTGCATAAGGTAGTACCTCAGCACTATAACAAAATATTCTACAACTTATAACGTTTTTTTAATCATAAAAAAACCAAAATAATTAAAACATGAAAAACCAAATTCTCCTCTTAGCATGCTGTTTAGCATTCATGGTATCAGGCGTAGCACAACCTCAAACCAACAAACATCACAACAAAATGGTTCAGAAAATCAAATCTGAAAAATTTAACAACCCGATGAGCGCCGAAAAAGAGAAAGCGCTCGCATTTAAACAACACATTTCTTCTCCCAAAATGCAAAGCCCAATCAATCCAAAAAACAAAGCAACTTGGTGGGAACCCGAAACAATTTATGAATATGATGAATATGATAATATCTCCCGCCACTCCTTTACATACCAAAATGGTAAATGTATTGTTAATTTGATGCAATACTGGTACGAGGAGGATTGGGAAGATTACGGAAGACGCATCTATACATACGATGCACAAAATAACATCACAGAAATATTGTGGCAATGGTGGGACGATGAGCTATGGGAAAGTGATCTAATGATGAGTTATACATACAATGAACAAAACAAGGTAACATCATTTATTATCAAATCTTTGTATTCTGATAATTGGGAGAACGACTGGAAAGAAATCTACATTTATGATGCACAAAATAATAATATTGAGATTATTGTGCAAGGATGGGAGATGGATGAATGGATGGATTTAGCGATAATAACGATGAAATATGATGTTCAAAACAGACTAATGGAAGAGCTATATCAATATTGGAACGAAGGATGGGTAATTGATGGTAAGTTCATTTGTAATTATGATACAGAAAACAATTTGACTGAAAAGGTAGGTAATATGTATGAAGATGGACAATGGTGGGAAGTTATGCGAATTGTTTTTACTTATGATTCGCAAAGAAATAGAACATCAGAATTATGGCAATATTTTGAGTGGCATGGTGAGTGGGAAAATTTAGAGAAATGGACTTGTACCTACGATGTAAACAATAACGCCATTTCTGGTAATTATCAATATTGGGATGATGATACTTGGGTGTATGACGACGAAAACTATTTGCACATATATTATAATAACATGCAAAGCTCTTATGGCTATTATGAGATGAATAATTATTATGGTTTCGCATACGGCAGCAGATTTACAGCCACTTACATAGACCCTTACACCTATAGCGTTAAAGAAAACAACCTGCTCAACAGTTCCGTTAAAATTTATCCTAACCCTGTTTCCCATATTTTACACATTGAAACAACGCATCTTGACGTTGTTCCCGAAGTGAAAATCTTTTCCCTGCAAGGTGTTTTGTTAATGCAAACAAAAGGCGGCGATATTGATGTTTCTTCGTTACCCAACGGCATTTATATTGCAGAAGTGGCGGGCATATTCAAGAAAATTGTGAAACAATAAAATGTAACCAAAAAAATCTTAACCCAAAAAACTATCCAATAATAAAAAGTATATTTTTGCCGCCTCTATCGGGGTGTGGCGCAGTTGGCTAGCGTACTTGCATGGGGTGCAAGTGGTCGGAAGTTCGAGTCTTCTCACCCCGACTCTTTTTTAAAACCATGTTGTATTGAGGTAATTATTCAAAAAAAACATTGTAATCCACTAATTAATAATATTTTAAACGTATAAACATGAACGTAAAGTACACCAAAGACCATGAATGGGTAAAATTAGAAGGCGATCACGCTCTTGTTGGAATTACGGCTTTTGCAGCCGAACAATTGGGCGATATTGTTTTCATTGACATTAGTACTGTAGGTGAAACTCTTGAAAAAGAAGAAATTTTTGGAACTATCGAAGCGGTGAAAACCGTTTCCGATATGTTTCTACCCGTAGGCGGTGAAATCATTGAATTTAACGAAGAGTTGGAAAGCAATCCAGGATTAATCAACACCGATCCCCTTGGCGACGGCTGGATTATTAAAATTAAAGTAACCAACCCTGCCGAGCTTGATGAACTTCTGAGCGAAGAACAATACAACGAACTCATCGGATAAAAAAAATCACTTACCCCCTTGACAAATGCCTTTTTCGGTTGTATATTTGCGGTCGTAAATATACAACCGAATTTTTTTTATAAAGTAATGTTTCACAAAAAAATAGCCTCATGGAAAAAGAAAAAATGAACCTCGACAAACTCAAAGTACTCAACTCAACGTTGGAAAAATTGGAGAAAACCTTCGGAAAAGGCGCCATCATGAAATTGGGCGAAAAACCTGCCGACAACATCGAAGTGATCTCTACCGGCTCAATTGGATTAGACGCTGCGCTGGGCGTAGGCGGCTTCCCAAAAGGTAGAATCATCGAAATCTATGGTCCCGAATCTTCCGGAAAAACCACGCTGGCAATACACGCCATTGCCGAAGCGCAACGCAACGGAGGCATCGCCGCCTTTATTGATGCCGAACACGCCTTCGACCGGTTTTATGCCGAAAAATTGGGCGTAAATACTGCCGAACTGTTAGTATCTCAGCCCGATAACGGCGAACAGGCGCTGGAAATCGCCGACAACCTCATCCGCTCCGGAGCCATCGACATTATTGTCATCGACTCTGTGGCAGCCCTAACCCCCAAAAGCGAAATTGACGGCGATATGGGCGATGCCAAAGTGGGATTGCAAGCGCGCCTCATGTCGCAAGCGCTTCGAAAATTAACAGCAACAATCAGCAAAACAGGATGTTGCTGCGTATTTATCAATCAGCTTCGCGAAAAAATCGGCGTAATGTTCGGCAGCCCAGAAACCACAACCGGTGGAAACGCCTTGAAATTTTATGCTTCCGTGCGTGTTGACATCCGCCGCTCTTCTCAAATTAAAGATGGCGAAGTTGCCTCCGGAAATCGCGTAAAAGTAAAAGTGGTGAAAAACAAAGTGGCGCCCCCTTTCCGCACGGTTGAATTTGACATCCTGTTTGGAGAAGGAATCTCTAAAACCGGCGAAATTATTGACATCGGCGTGGACAAAAACATCATCAAAAAAGCCGGCTCATGGTTCTCTTACGAAGAAACCAAATTAGGTCAGGGACGCGACGCCGTAAAACAGATGCTTACCGACAACCCCGAACTCGCTGATGAATTAGAGAAGAAGATTAGGGAGGTGTTGTAAGAATATTTTATTATGATTACATACCCGCTACACGATCTAAACGACCAAACATTTGAGAATTTATCAATTCTTATTTGCAACAAAATATTAGGCGCGGCAACTATTCCTTTTGCACAAGGTAAAGATGGCGGCAAAGATGGTCGGTTTATAGGGAAAGCAAACTGTTTCCCAAGTGAAGCGCAACCTTGGAATGGTAGAATTATCATTCAAGCAAAACATACAAGCAAAGAAAATGCAAGTTGTTCGGATAGCAATTTTCAGACAAGATTGAAAAATGAAGTGATTCCTGCCATTCTAAAGTTAAAACAAAATAATGAAATTGACTACTACTTATTGTTTACAAACTGCAAGTTAACAGGAAAACAAGACAGCAATATTGAAAACATACTGAATAGTCAAACGAATATTCCTAATCTTGTTATTGCAAATGAAAAAATACAGCAATTTCTTCACGAGTACCCTGATATTGTTCGCACTGCAAACCTTATTAATTTGCTAAAACCCTTAGAATTTGATGAATCCGATTTAAAAGAATTGATTATTGAAATTCATAAAGCAATTAAACAAAGCACTCCGGCAACTCATTGTGTTGATTTTACAAAAATAGATTTGGAAGAGAAAAATAGATTGAATCAACTAAGCCAATCCTATTTTAATGAAGTTATAAAAAAAGATTTTGATAATTTCAATCTCATAGAAACTTTCCTGTCTTCCCCAATTAATGCCTCATTGAAAGATCTTTATGACGATACAATAAGCGAATTGAACGCTAAAATAACATTGAGGAGAAATGAATTTGCAGAATTTGAAAATATGCTTGACTATTTTTATAACTATGTTATATCTAATGATTTAAATAGTTTTAAGTACAAGAAACGACTGCTTAGAACACTCTTAAATTATATGTACTGTAACTGCGATATAGGAAAAAAGGAGGAAACATGTTAACACCTTATAAACATACCGATATCAAATATTCTGTTCTATATATTTCCGGACTAATAATACGCGAACTGAAACAGAGTGGAATTGTAAAATATGAAGACTTAAAAAATGTAATTATTCATCAAACAGGTAAGGAGATTGGTAACACTTTTGAATACGCTCTTTCATTTCTTTATTTAATCAATGAAATTAGTTATAATCAAAAATCAGATACAATAACAATATGAAATTAGTCAAAATATTTTCGGATCAAAACTTTAAAAATGTGCGTCTTAACGAACGATTTAATGTTATTTTGGCTATTATTCAGGATAAAGCCCATAAAAAAGATACGCATAATTTGGGTAAGACTTCTCTAATTCATGTGATTAATTTTCTTTTGTTGGATAACTTAGCAAAAAATAAAGGATTACTGTCAAATTCTGTGTTTTTAGGACAAACATTTTATTTAGAAATACAACTCAATAATGGTAAGTATCTTGTAATAAGGCGAAATATAAATAGTGCTACCAAAATCTCTTTTAAATTAAATGAAGTTGAATTAGCCAATTTTACACCACCGACGCAGTGGGACGAAATAGACATAGCTTTTGAAGAAGCAAGAGAAAAACTTAATAATTATTTAGCTTTTAACGTATGTAATAAAAATGATTGGACTTATCGTAAATCTATTACTTACTTCTTGAGAACACAGCAAGACTATTTGGATGTTTTTCAATTGAATAAATTTAGTAAAGGTAAACAAAGTGAATGGAAACCTTTTGTTTTTGAATTGTTAGGGTTTAATGGGAATTTAATACAGAAAAAAATAGAACTGGAGCTGGATGCAAATAATCTTAAAAGTAAAATTGCTACATTAGAACAAGAAGCAAATGTAAATACTAAAGAAAAAGACAGGATATTAGGTGCTATTGATATTAAAGAACAGGAAAAGCAAATAGCAAAAGAAACCATTGATAAATTTAATTTTTACTTGCAAGATAATTCTATTTCAAAAGAAATTATAGAAGCGTTAGATTTAAAAATTCAAGCTTTAAATACAGATAGATACAGAATTCAATACGAAATTTCAAAAACCGAAGAATCGCTAAGAAATTCAGAGAGCTCAATAAACGTACAAAAATTAAAACAACTTTTTAACGAAGTTCAATTATATTTTCCTGACAAATTAGTAAAACAATACGATGATTTGGAAAAATTCAATATATCTATTTCGATGGAAAGACGTAGATTTTTGAAAGAAAATTTAGACGAACTGAAAAGTGAATTTAACACTATAAATAAGGAACTAAAACAATTGGAGTCCTCCAAAAGTGAAAAATTATCATTTTTAACAGAAACAGACACATACTCAAAATTCAAAGAATATCAAAAACATTTATCAGAAGTTGAAGTAACAATAGAAAGATTGAAAAATCAACTTAAACTGATTGATAAATCAATTGATTTAGAAGACGAAATAAAAGCAATAGATGATAAAATTAAAGTATCGGTTCATGAAATCTCAATTGCAATTGAACAACAGAAACACGCAGAAATAAGGAAAATTTTTAATGAAATCATTACGGAGGTTGTAAATTCCAATGCCCTTATCGCTATTAAACTAAATAAACAGGGAAATGTTGACTTTATGGCAGATTATTTGAATCTTGACAAAATAATTACTTCGGAAGCAGAAGGAACTTCATACAAGAAACTGCTCTGTATGGCTTTTGATTTAGCATTACTGATTCATTATTCTAAAAACTCATTTTTTCGTTTTGTTTATCATGATGGAATTATTGAAGGGTTAGATAACCGTATAAAAATAAGATTATTAGATAAAATAAAGTCGATTTGCAATGACTATAACATACAACATATCATTACGTTAATAGATTCTGATATTCCTGCTCAAAATGATGGTTCACCGTATTATTTTGACAATGATGATATATGCTTGAACTTAAATGATTTAAACGATAATGGGAAATTATTTATGCAAAGTTTTTAACATTATGCCCTCCGAAAAACTCATCCGCACCGAACTGCTGCTTGGAAAAGACGCCCTGTCGCAATTGCAAAACACTCATGTTTTGGTGGTTGGACTTGGTGGCGTGGGCGCTTATTGTGCGGAACAGCTTTGTCGCGCAGGCATCGGAGAGATGACCATTGTGGATGCTGATCTTGTAGAATACTCCAACTTTAACCGGCAATTGCTGGCGTTGGAAAATACGCTGAAACGTCCAAAAGCGGAGGTGATGGCTGAGCGGTTGCGGCAAATCAATCCGGAAATAAAACTGCATGTTATTCAAGAGTTTGTGCGCGATGAGGGGACAGAATTATTGCTGTCGCGCGCACACTACGATTATGTGGTGGATGCCATCGACTCGCTATCGCCCAAAGTGTATCTGATTTACTTTGCCTTACAAAAGAATTTCCGCGTAATTTCTGCTATGGGCGCAGGCGGAAAAAAAGATCCGGCATTGGTAAAAATTGCGGATATTAAGAAGACCTATCAGTGCCGTTTGGCGCACGCATTGCGCAAGCGTCTGCATCGTTTGGGCGTAAAAACCGGCTTCAAAGCCGTGTTCTCTTCCGAAGTGGTGCCCGAAAACGCCATAGAAATTGACCCGAATCCCGATATCAACAAACTGTCGGTAGTGGGCACCATCTCCTACATGCCCGCCATCTTCGGATGCTTTATGGCTGCCCAAGTAATCACCGACTTAACAGAAAATTTTTGCCATGAATAAACACCCCATTTTTCCCCTTTCACGCCCCACCTTACTTACGTTCCTCTTTCTTGTTACCTCTCACCTCTCATTCCTCACCTCTTTTGCCCAAGCCGATCCCCCCCTCCGCATTGAACTGGAAAGTGCCAAAGATCAACAAGATTACAAGTTTTTTTCGCTTGGAAACCAAGGTGTTGCTGTTTTTTACCAAAGCGCCATATTGAGTTTGGATACTGCACAATGGGTTTTTATTCATTACGATACAAATCTTGTGAGAACAGATCTTTATAAACTGAAAATTCCCAACCTATGCCAATATTTAGCCGCCGATTTTTCTAATAACAAACTCTACCTGTTTTTACAAAAACCTGCCTTTAAAAAAGATACGATTAGAAACTATCTTTTAGAATGGAATATAACAACAAATGGATTTCAACTTTTTGATTTACAAAACTATAAACATCCTTACCTCTCTTCAATCAAGGTGGCGGATGATTATTTATTTATGACGGTAAACGATCCCAAGGCGCGGTCAATTATCTACTATAATTATAAAAACCACACCAAACAAGCGATACAATTTTCTGATGATGAGATTATTTCGATAGAATCGTTTTGTGTAGATACGGTGTTAAAGAAAACTTCTTTTTGTATGTTTTTAGAGAACAAGCAAGGTTCTCGTGCAGAGTTTTTCACCACCGATTATTCAGGAAGAATAACTGCACAAGCCCCCCTACCCTTCCATCCTAATGTGATCTACAATTCTACTCGAATTTCTTTGGTAGGAAAGGATTCCCTGTTATTAAGCGGAGGGTATTCAAATAGTAAAGACAAGAAGTCAAAAGGCAGCTACACAGGGATTTATACATTATTGCTTGTTAAGAACAAATTTTCCGACATCAACACGTATCCATTTGGGGCGCTGTTAAACAACGAATCTACATTAAACAGGCATTTTTCCGAGCCGAATGTAACGATGAATGCGTATATCAGACAATCTAACGGGCATGTTTTCGCTATAACAGAATTGTTTTATCCTGAATATCAATATAACTCTTCATCTTCATACGGAGGGTATAGATATTATGGATATGAACCTCCTACTCAAACATTTGCAGGATTTCGATTTGTGCATGCCTATATTTTAGAGTTTGACGCACAGGGATTGCTCTTGAATGACTGGATTTTTCCTATCAATAACGTGTTGACCCAATCCCTTTATAATTTGGTAAATCTGAATCAAGATAAAGAAAACAACACGTTGATGTATTATGTGTATGGCAACGAAATCACCTCTCAGTTTGTTAATGGCAAGCACGTTTTGACGGCGCAGGCGGCAATACCTGTGGAACTTTTGAGCAAAGCCGACTACATAGAATACAGCTCAAACCAATCTATGCGGCATTGGTACGACAATACCTTTTTACTTGCAGGATATCAATACATAAAAAACTCCCAAAGAGGTAAGAAACGCTATGTTTTCTTTTTAAATAAGTTGATGTGTGAATAACCGGAATTATCGTACCAACATAAAAGTTCCGGATCTTGAAAATTTTCCTTTACCACTATTGTAACTATATGATAATTTATAGGCATAGATTTCGGCAGGACACTCTTTCCCTTGAAAAGTGCCATCCCAACGCCCTTGCATATTATTATATTCATTCGGAACAGGTGGCAAGGTTGAACGGTAAAGTTCCTGCCCCCAGCGGTTATAAATGATAAAAAAGTAATCATCTTCCGATGGAAAAGAGATAATAGGATAAAAGCTCTTATCCATATCTGCACCCCTCGGATAAAAAGCATTAGGAAAATAAACAACAGGTTCGTGAGGTATGGATAAAGTATTGGAATACCACCGTTTAGTAAATTTTTTTGATTGTATTTTATAGGTAGTAGCAAGTCCATCTTTCATAAACTTTTCCACATCTATTACATATTGATTAAGCAGATTTATATCTATAAATGGTTTTTCATTGACTAACAATTCGTACATTTCATATAAATCAACTCCTGCTTGATAAAATAAAACACTATCTTTATATTTCTCATCATCAATACGATGCCCCCATAAAAAAATATTGGTCATAACATTTGAAGTGTCATTAGATTTGCATTGATTTTTCACAAATGCTTGATAATAATAAAGTCCAGATAAAGGATCTGCATCTTTGTCAATAAATAGATATTCATTGTTTGAATTATATGATAATGAATCTATTACGATAAAGTTAGCGGATTTGTTCGGCACAAGGCTTCTTAATAAATAAAGGTTGTGAAAATTTTCAGGCTCAGGAAAAATATCGGTATTTATATCAATTTCTATTGCTATGTCATCAACAACACTCACGCGGGTTATAGCTACGCTAACAGGATCTGTAATAACCACTTTTGCAGTATCTTCCACAATATTAGAAAAGGCAAATAATAAATTGTTTTTATTAACAGCTTGCACTACAAATTCATAAATAGAATTGTTTTGTAAAAGTTTCGCTGTAAATTGTGTTTCTTTAGTGTAGGTTAAAAGTTCAAAAGAGGGTGTATCAACCTCTATTTTTCGGTAAAAAATATTGTAGTAATCCAGTGTATCCGTCATGTTGATATAGGGATTCCAAATAAGAGATATTGAATTGGGGCAACCATCAAGCGCCTGCTGGGCTTTTAACACCATATTATTTTGGGGCTTAGATTTTCCACTCCACTGCCAACCAATGCTATAATAGTTTTGAGATGCGATATTAGCAAGCGTATCTATCCATTCTAAATCTGCCATATCAAGTTTTGCAATTTTATAGAAATTGTCTTCAATATTGCAGTTTTGTGTGCATTTGTATATGGTAACACTATCAATATATTGATCATACACCCAAGAAACTTTAATTTGTTGTGGAAAAATGGTATCTACGGAAACCGATGCTAAGCGGGGTTGCTGCGCATGAATAATCTGGAGCGATGAAAAGAAAAGCAATATTAAAAATAAAGGATATAAATTTTTTTTCAACATGGTTTTTGTGTAGAATATGAAATACTTTACTGTAACACTATTTTGGGGTTTTTATTTTATGTAAGCTATTTTTTGGATGAAAACTATTATTTAATAAAAAACCATACTTTCGCCCCCTTATTTGCAATTTAATTAAATAGTTATAAAACAAACCTAAAAAATTTATGAAAAGAGATTCTCAAGTTTTTGAATTCATTCAACAGGAACGCGATCGTCAAACACATGGTATTGAGTTGATTGCATCTGAAAATTTTGTAAGCGACCAAGTGATGGAAGCCCAAGGTTCTATCTTAACCAACAAGTATGCCGAAGGTTATCCGGGAAAAAGATAC
>WQSU01000007.1 GCA_009787675.1 Lentimicrobiaceae bacterium | reverse complement strand
AATAAGGAAACCTTCCTCCTTAGCTCAGTTGGTTAGAGCATCTGACTGTTAATCAGAGGGTCCTTGGTTCAAGTCCAAGAGGGGGAGCAGGAAAATCAGGCACTTACGAAAACTTCGCAAGTGCTTTTTTGTTTTCCTACAAAAAATCTACAAAAAAATCGTTTTTATCGAATTGTTAATAACTTTTTCCGAGATTTTCGGTTTTGGTTGGCGATTTTCTTCCTTTTCGACTTTTCAAAAATGGTATTTCTTTCTTTTCAAAGCAACAGACAAACCGCAGGGTCAGAGTTGTGGGTTGTTCTTTCTAAAATCCTTGCCATTGTAGCGTTCCGTGTGTTTATACCCACAACCCTACATTTTTTTCTGTGTTTCATTTCAAGGTATAGGGTTGTGAAGCACTTCTCTCAAAACCGTTGCTATTATTAGCGTTTCCGCCATTACAACCCACAACCCACAACTTTAAGTTTTCAAAACAGATAACGCCTTGCTGACCGTTTGTTGCGATATTCCCAAGCCCTCCGCAAACTTGGTTATGTTCTTAATCCCGATTGTTTGATGTAGCATCCTATAAAGATGTCCACTTGTTAGATTTGGCGGTGGTGGCGGTGTGTACATTTTTTTGCCCGTTTCGATAAAATATCTGCAAAGTTCAACAGCGTACAGCATTACACTCTCCGGCACTTCGTTTTCTGGATTAGCACTTTCTGTCGTATCAACGATAATCGACAAAACAAGTGCCAACCTCAACACGTGGAAACTCATTTTCCGATACAACGCTTTCAGATAGTCGTCGGGCGTTGCGTTGGCAGTAGCCACCATTTCGTTGTAAAATGAAATGTAGATGTCGCTTGCCGAAAGACTCAATTTGTACCGTGTTGTCCCCGTCCTGTCCAATAGCATCCTTATTGCCAATTCGTAGTCATTGACCAAATTTTGTTTGAGTGCTTTTTGCGAATACTCGGCACACTGCACATTGTCGGGATATACAAACAACGTTGTAGATAGCCGTTTTCCCGCATCGAATTACTCCCGGCAACTTTTTGCATAACTTCCGGCTGTATCGTTCCAATTATTGACAAAATCGGCTCTGAAACAAATATCGGTACATCGTTACTTTTACGATCAATACTGAACTGTTTGTTGTTAAAACAGCTCATATAGTGAGCCAGTTCTCCACTCTTGTTGTATCGCCCAATATCATTAAAATACCCAACTAATTCGTCTCTGTGAATGGTTATTGCAGGATTGTTTGACAGCAATTCAAAAAGTGCTTCGGGCGTGTAGTCGGCACAGGTTATTCGTTTTTGAATTGGAGCGTCCGGTTTCGGCTCACCGTTCTTGCTTGCGTAAAAACATTGCTTTTTCCATTCTTTCATACCCTCCCGATAACGCTCAATCTCCGCACCCTCGTATTTCTCAATCGGTTTGTAAGCAACAGACAACGGCTCGGATTTACCTGTTCCGCTCGGTGCAACAATCACAAACCAAAATTGAGCGTAATTGGTATATTTGTCGGTTTTCAATATCGCCTTATTACTGACTGCCGAAGCAAATCCGCTAATCAAAGATACTATCGCAAACTCTATCGGCACGCCGTGAACATCTGCAATGTCGCCCCCAAAATCCTTTAAAAATTTGGGGGCATTTTCTGTTGGAAGGGTTAAGTTATTCATAATCGTTTTTTTTCTTTGTTGATATAGGTTTCCAAAATTTTTTGTGATACACTTTTCCGTGTTGGGTCAAGCGGAATAGAGATAGTTAGCCTTGTTACTTCCGGCTCGTTTTCACAACGCTTGACTGCTTCAGAAATCATATCAAATACTTCCAAGTTTTCATTCTCAAAGAACTGCCAGTCGTGGATTTTCAGAGTAATATCTCGCAATAAAACATACCTGTCCCTTGTCCTTTCTAAAACATAAAAAGGCGTGTTTGGATTTTCCCTTGCTTGAAAATAATCTTCTCGCGACAAATTTGTCAACTCCTCTAAATCGCTTACGATGCTTGCACCATGCAAGAATTTTTGAAAGTTTTTCATGGCGTTCTGTTTTGGGTTTGTACTCTTTGAATTGTCGCCTCGCCACTATCAAACTCTTGAATCCTGCGATAAACCTCGTGTAGCAGCCGAGTGGTGTCGCCCGATTGATTTTGTAGGTCTCGCAAAATTCGGTGAATATCGTTTGCTTCAATCCCACCCATTGTTTTTGCCACACGAACAACGATGGAATAATGCTCCAATTGTTGTATCGTCTGCCGATGGTCTCTGTTAATGGTAAGCTGCCAAACTCCAAAAAAAATAGAAGCAGCAAGCAGTACACAGATTGATATAAATCTCCAATCGTACATTATTTCACCGCTTTCAGCGAGTTTGCCCTCGTACTTTTCAACCATTTGTGCGAACTCTTGATCGCGTTTTATAGCGTATTTGTCAAATCGTTCCTGTTCTTGAATTAGCAACCCTTTTACGATTGCTTCGTGCTGTTCTTTTTTCATGGTATTAGTGCTTTTAAGAGTTACGACATTTTATATTCTACTGTTTTGCGAGGTTTCATCTTGCGTTTTTGCTCTTCCTCATCATCAATCGGCTGATTCTTCGGTTTCGACAGCGGAGAACTTCCTCCGTAAGATGAAATCGTTGGTAAATTCGACACACTATGCTGATAATCTTCCCAAGTGCCTTTGGACGCACCAACGATGCCCTCATCGTCCGGCGAATTAGACTTTTGCGACAACTCTTGCTCAAATTTCTGCGAAAATCCCCTTTCGATATTCCAATACGAAAACTGCTTGTCAATCTTTGAACCGGAGAATGAACAGTCGTCTTTGGAAAAAACAACGCCATTGGTTTTTCCGGTAGTGCCGTTGGTTTTTAACTCCAAATTTATGTCGTGTTTGATTAGATTTAGTGTTAGCTCTCCCCAATTTTTGCTTTTCGGAACACACTCCACAAGGGCATCGTAAATTTGATACTTGGTTTTTTCCGTACCCTTCAATCGCTCACGATTAACATTCGCTTTGCCTTCCGAAAAGGTCAAGCCGTATTTCTTCTTCAATTCCTTGCATATTCGGGCATTTTTGAAATGCTCATTGCTGTCGGAAATCGTTTTGCCTTTGTTGTTAATCCGGTTGAAAACGATATGGCAATGCGTGTGATTTTTGTCGTAGTGGCGAACTACGGCAAATTGCGTATCAACGATGCCCATTCCCTTGAGATATTCCTTTGCGACGTCAGCCATTCCTTTGTTTGAAAGCTTTGGAGCGTCCTCCGGCAAAAAATTTAGCGAGATATGACCAACCTTTTTTGCGACACGGGTGTTCATTGAAGCCTGCGTCTCAAACCCCCGAATCATCGAATCTTTGTCGAAATCATTCAAACCCTCAGTGGCTATGATTTCTGCGTTTTTCTTATCGTCAAGGGTGTAGTTTAACAATCCCGAGAAAGATGACCCTTTTGTTATTTTTGACATCATTTTGTTGTGAGTATTTGATTAAGAACTTGTGCTAATTGACGCTGAATTTCTTCGGAATATCCGTACCGATGAACCAGTTTTGTGAGCTGATTGATGTTGTTTCCGACATTGCTCAACTTCCGAATCTCGTCCATTTGCTCGGGCGAGATTGCGGCTTTGACCCTTCCTTTCAAAGCCGAATCTCGGACAAAATCGGTGATACTTTTGGATGCCGAATCGGCTTTGGCTTGAATGGTTGCGAGCTGGATTTTGGTTACTCGGATAGGAGGAAGAAGCTTTGATTTTTTGTCGGTAATGTCCATTTTTGGACGACCGCCTTTGTTGTGTGTTTTCATTGTTTTAGTGTGTTTGATTTCGACCACCGGGAGTGGTCGCGAGGCGTTATTGCATAGCAATAACACTACCTCGCTCTTTTTACTTTGGGGTTTTGAGATATTTTCGCCACTCCCGATTTTTGGTCGATTGTTAATGATTTTTGACTTAAAAATTTACGATTCGGTGTTGGGAGTGCCACCGTTTTTTCCGGACTGAATCCACTCCAATAATTCATCCTCGTAAAAATAAAGTTGCTTGCCCTGTTTGTAAAAAGGAATCTGTTTGGCGGATACCAACCCATAAATGGTTTGGATCGCTTTACCAATCAACTTCGATGCTTTTTGAATTGAAATCGGTAAGCGTTTCTCCGGCTCATGATGAACTTGAAGTCTGACCAACTCTTTAATTTTTGTTACCTCATCAACAAGGTAAGCGACTGCCTCCGGAACTTGGTCGAAGGTTAGTTTTGTTTGTGTTTTTTGTGTTTCCATTTTTTTTAGATTTTTTTGTGAATACTTTTGGAATTACTCGACAAAGAAAAATGGTTTTTTTTGGTAAAAAAAAACGTCAATAAAAAAACACACATATAAACAACAAAAGCCCCGACACTCGGGGCTTTCGATGATAAAAAACGATAAGAAAATTTACAAAACGCTATACGCTTACGTATTTTTTTACCATATTTTCAAGGTCATTGTAGAATTCGGATTGGTGTTTTGGATTGTTGTGCCGACCAAAATTACTACTTGATAGACTGTCCAACTCAAAATTTTCGCTTACAAAAGCAACCTTTTGGGTAGTGTTCATATCTTTGAACCATCCCATCAATTCACAAAATTCAAACAATGAGGTTTTGTGGATTTCCTTAGTTTTGGTCGCTGTTTTAATCCATTTGCATTTGAATTTACCCTTGTACTTTTGCTCTGAACGCACGGCATATCCTGCGTTTTTCAAGGCGTTGAATAGTTTGAGGGGTATGTCTATTTTCTCAACTTCTGTTTCGATTTTTTTTGTTCCGCTGTTTCTGCTACTCAAATCTTTGCTGTCGACGGCAGGTTTTTCTTCAATGATAGGTGCAGTATGATTGACAGTGCTATTGTCGTGCTTGCTATAATCATTATACTCCTCCAAATGATTATCGCTGTTGTGCTTGCTGTAATCTCTGTTGTCTTCGATGTGATTATCGCTATTGATTTTCGTTATGCTATTGTCGATGTTATTCGTAACATTGGTTTCATTCTTGAATAAAGCATTATTACCTTCAAACTTTGTGGAACGAGTAAGGTTCAAGAGTCCCCAAATAAACACCATAATAACCCAAAAGACCAAACTATCAAAAGGTCTGTCATAAAACCAAAGTGCAAAAATCATCAAAAAGATGAAGGTAGGCACTACCAGTAAATAAAATGATGGATTTGTTACACAAGTCCCATCGTCCTTGTATATCCGTTGAAAAAATGCGTCTGTAAATGTAATTGTTTTCATAGTCGTGAATTGTCTGTTTTTTTAGATTGATAATAAGTTCTGTAGATTTTCCACATTGCAAAGATAGTCAATTATTTTCACATTTGCAAATTTATTTTATCATTCTTTTCTTGTCTGTTTCGTTTTTTTGTCGTATCTTTGCAAAAAATTACCAAGACATGAAAAAAAATAAAGCCAAAAAGGACGAACCAAAAAAATCCAAACCCGGGCGTCCAACAAAAGCAGAGCGAGATATAAAAATTCTTGAAATTCAACATATCGAATACGGAGAGCTTAAAGGCAAAACACTAAGTATTGAATACAGTTATCCGCCGGAATTTAATATCAATCAAGGGATTTTTACTCGGCTAACCTATTACATGAATACTCACGGACACTCCTATTATCATTTGGGAAAGACTGTCGGAGTTTCACATAATTATTTTTCGAATATCAAAAAAAATAACAGTTCAATAGGTTCGGAAATCATTGCTCGGATATTGTACTATTATCGAGACTTGTCGGCAGATTGGTTATTATTAGGGGAAGGAGAAATGACGCGAGGTGCAAAATCAGAACAGGAATCAAAAGAGCTTATCAAACGTAACAAAGAACTTGAAAAACTCTATGAAATTACCGATAATCTTCATAAACAAATTGAAACACTAAAATCATGGAAACAGCCACCAACACAGCACAATTAAACCAACTTCATCAAGCGATGTACGACTCCGTATTCGATTATGTTTGGTTTCCGATTGAAGTTTTTATCGAAAATCTTTGCCCGGATGTGAAACTTGACTATTCTGAAAAGGATTATAGTATGGTCGAACAAATAGACGCCATTTGTTTCGAATATGACGAATATTGCGGAGTTCGTGAGATTGACGGAAAATACCAAGTGAATTTTGCGATATTTCAACTTGGTGAATTGATTGGTTTGGACACCGTAATCGAACACATGATTATGGACGAAAAAGAAGAAGAGGACTAAATTTATGGAAGTTATACAAAAAGGAAAATACGGCTATTTGACGATAACCGGCGACGACGGAAAAGTTTTTGCCATTGCGGATTTGCATTTGGGTCATGCGAACATTATCAAGCATTGCAACCATCGTCCTTTTGGTTCGGTAGAAGATATGAACGAAATCATTATCGCAAATTGGAATTCCGTTGTTGGCGAAAACGACATTGTCATCAATTTGGGCGATTTTATATGGAGAGGTTGGGATTGGCTAAAAATCCTTGTCCGGCTCAACGGCAAACAGATATTCATCATCGGAAATCACGACCGCCGTAGTGAGATAGAAAAAGCGGAAAGAAAATCCGACAAGTTTCTATTCGTTGGCGATATGGCGGAAATACGCTACAACGGTTATCATTTTTTGGCGTGTCATTATCCGCTTGCGAGTTGGTCGGGAAACTACAACAATCTTTATCATATTTACGGACACACTCACGAAAACTTAATCGAATCCGGCAGTCCTAAAAAATACAACTGCTGTGTAGAATTGAACGATTATACACCGCAATTGTTGATGGATATTAAAGAGCGGATTGACGAAAAAGTGAGAATGAGCAAAGATAAATTTCTGGGATATTTGTGTTAAAATCAAACAGAAAATAGATTTACAAGACGGCAGGCATAAACAGTTTCTATACTTTTAATGGTATATTGTCTGATGTCAAGTTGTTTTTGTATTCGCCTCATATATTTCTCTCAAAAAGAATCGTTGATGATTTGAAGCCATTTTGTTGCAAAATTCTAATGCAACCTGCTTTTGTCCGTGATCAAATAGAAATAAAACTAAATCCTTAATAAAATTTTCGTCATCACTCAACAAATAGTTTCTGAATTCCAATGATGAAATTATTTTTCCAATGGCTTCTGCTGTCGTGTTCGGATTTCCTTTTGTCTTTAATGTTACGAGATTTTCAAGTAATTCGTGTGTCGAATATGTTTTGTCAACGTATTTGCAAGATTTCAGAATGAGATTTGCGTAAAGCTCATTCAATTCCGGCACAAACACGATCCAATTAGAAAGAGTCGCTAAATTCTTTTGTTCTTCTTCAATGCTCGAATTCTCATATTTATCTGCCAAGTACGTCCATAACTCAACCATCCTTTGCCGAAATTCCTGCTGTCCAAGCTCGGATAGCGTTTTGGGATAGTCTTCTTGTTGCCAAACGAAATGTATTAACTTGCTAATTTCGTTGGGTGGAGCTTGATTTAGAAATTTGAAAAGTAATTTTTCATCTGACAATGTTTCATATTTCCAAAAATAAAACGCTGTCAAATGACGCACCAAACCATTATTGCCACCAATATTTTCAAATCTGATATTTTTATCTATCATTCTCTCATAATGGGGATAAAATATGGTGTAAAGTTCCTTATTGAATGGGGGTTTACCGACAGTAAAACCTCCCATAAATGCAAGCCATTCTCTATCCTCGCAGTTGTAGTGCTGTTTTACCTGTCCTATTATCCAATCTTTATCTAAATAATAAAACTGTTCAAAATGCCAACCTTCCAAAATGAAAGCGTCAAGAATACCTTTCTTCAATATCTCCTCATACAAAGATTTTATATCGCTTTCCCATTTCTCGTTGTCTTCATGTTTGAAAAGATTTCTTGCTCTGTGGAGAGAATAACTTAGCAATGCCCTTAAAGATGTTCCTGCTGTGGAATTTAGCAAATATGTTGGGTAATCTTCTGGAATTTTAAAATCATCTACCCGCTTGAGATTGCTTACAATTATTAGAATTATCTCTTTTGCAAGAGGAAGTAGATTGATGTCGAATGAATGTTTGTCATTTTGCAAACCATTTGTGAGAAGGTTTGCAATAGAACGTACAGTCCAGTCAGACGTTGCCCCCCATTCATTATCTATTAGCAATTCGTCTTTGTAAAATTTTGGATTTCTGAGTATTTCCAAGCAATAGCGAAGCACCTTTTCCCAATCAAATGTTTTTTGTTTTTTCCACGCCTCGCCAAATGCGTTTAACATGCGAGAGGAATGGATATAAGGTATCTCTTGATATAATTCTATTTCTGTTGTAAATTTTTCAGGTTCTGTTTCTACGGCAAGTTCGAAAGTTCCCGCTAATCCGGCAACGCTTGGATCGTCAAAACTTCTTTTTGGATTAAATGTTTTTAGGGAATTTGCGATTTCTTGATTGCTTTTTTCAAGCAAATCATCCACTGAAATTGGGGAAACATAACCCGTTCGGAATTGTACCTCTCCTGAATTTTCATAATCCTCACTTGTTCTGTTTAGTGCTTTTGAAAATTCCAAATATTTGTTTTTAAATAATTCTGTGTCTTTTAAAGCCGAATACCAGCGAAGTTTCCAGTATTCGCTTTCCTCAAATTGTTTAGATATTTTATCTTGACAACCTTGTTCTATTATGCTTTCTATGATTTTAAGTTCATCGTCGTTCAACACATTTTGATTTCTGTTTAGCAAATCATAAAGTTCTTTTTCATATATATGGTCTGAAAATAAATGCAAAGCGTCATTGTCTTTTATCAGTTCAAAAAACAGAGATTTTGTTGCTTCCCAATTTTCACAAATAATGTAGAGTGTAATACGTTTATAAAAAGGAAGCCGATATTTTTTATCATAGCAAAGTGTTTTGAGTAATTCTATGCCTTTTTCAGGATTTTGTTTTGTTTTTTCGTCAAGTAAATCACGAAATATTGAAGAAAAGATATTTAATACTTTGCCTGTGTCATATCGGTCGCATAATTTTCTTATACTACTGAAGCCATATATAGACAGAATGTCTGTGCTTATGGCAAAATTTAATCGTTTCAAAACATCGTCATCTTTGTCTGTTGGGATATAGCTAATGTTTTGCTGTTTTAGAGCAGAAATCAGTTCTTGTTCGAGTTCTGTTTCGCTTTTTTCTTCCCAGTTTGAAATAACTATCGTTTCGTTCGCAACATCACTATCTTTTAGTGTTGGCGATATTAAAAGATTTTCACTGTCGATGTATATTTTGACTTCATACTCTTTGTCTCCATCTTTCAGCGAGGCATTTATTCCATCGGGATTATCAAGAAGAAGTGTCTTAATCGTTTTTCCAAAATCTAAAATAAAATCCTGAGAGCAATACTTGGCAACTTTATGCGTGAATTTCCATTTTTCAGATTGATTTGCTAAAAACCCCAAGTATATTTTTGAACGATAGCTACTGCTTTCCCGGTATCTCCAAACATTTTTTTGTTCTTGTTCAGATTTTTTTTCTATTTGAAAAAGATGGCGTAAAATTATTTCTGCTTTTTCTATGTCTTCCGGCGTAGGGTCATCATTCAAAAACCTTGGAAGAAGATCATCGAACAATACGGAAGTTTGAAGCATCATGTCCAATTTTCCAGTTAGCCAAACTGGGATGAGGTCTAAAATTTCCTTTGGAATTCTATCCTTTGGGATATGTGATAAAATTTTAATAAAATTATACCAAGTTATGTGATTGTCTTTTGGGTGTTCCGATATATTTTTGATTACAGCTAACAATTCGTCTATGAGCTCTATTTCTTTTCCCTGACTTATTTGAAAAGATAATTTTTGCAAATATCCTAATGACTCCCAAAACGGTGTTTTAATATATCCGTCTTTATCCTGAATAAAATCGGGGGTTTTGTCTGAGTCAAAATAGCCCTCTGATTTTAGAAAATTAAACCAAGCCTTTGTCCCCGGGATATTATTGAAAAAATACTGTTTATAGCTATCGTGTCTCTCAATTAAAGATTTGACAATAGTCCCTTGCTCAAAAGCTGTAGGTGTATTTTTTGCAAGGATCAAATCGAGATGTTTTATATTTTCAAGATAATCAGCATCCGGAATTTCTATTGCTGCTACCGTAATAACTTCTTGTTCGGCAAGCGTTTTTTTCTGAAAATATTCTTGAAAATTTGGAAGAACAGGTCTTAGTATCTTTCCCAATAATTTATTTGCAAATGGGCTTTCATCACAATACACATACTGCAAATTCGCATTTTTAAAATCGTCAGTAAGTTGATTGTGCAGGATGTGTTTTTGAATTTTTCCCTCACTAAAATCTGTGTGATTTATTGTTGAGAAAATGCAGTTTTCGTAGTTTTTTGTTTTGATGTGATTGATAATCGTAAAAATATTAATCGTATCACGAAAACTGTCACTACTATGATTTGGAGCTAAACAATTAAAATTCCTTCTGATTGCTTCATCATAAATTGTTGAATTTTCGCTGGCTATTTCCGAATGCACCTTCAGTATGGTATCAACTCTGTCTATTCTTTTCGAAACCATATCTTCAACCGCATCTGGTTGGTAGATAGAAGCAAGGTCTATTGTTTCTTTAACAGGGCCGATAATGGTCTCGTGTAGTTTCTTAATGTGGTTGCTAATCTCGACAAGTTTTTTAGCTTTATTTCTATCCCATTCGCGAATTATATTTTCAGGAGTAATATGAGTAAGATGTTTATTTTCTATCCAATAACAAACCTCTTCAAATACATTATTTTCATTGTGAAGGTCAACTTTAATTAACCCCAACCAAACACAAGTATCTAATGTTGTGTATATCATTTATCGTTTATTAATTTTGAATTTGTCGTATTCTGACGTGCCGAATTCTGCTCTTTTTTATTTTGTTAAAATAATCAACCCCACCTTGTGTTTTTTTTGCAAAGATACTCAAAAAATCTCAATTAAAGAAACATACGAACAAATCTGCTCAAATAAAGCATGTGCTTTTCACCTCTATTTCAAAAAAAACCGTATCTTTGCAATCCGAATTTACTTTTATGAAAATCCAATACGCATCAGATATACATCTTGAATTTCCGGAAAACATTCGGTTTTTGAAGGATAATCCTATTATTCCAAAGGCTGATATTTTGGTTTTGGCTGGCGATATTATACCGTTTGCTATTCAAGAAATGGCAGATTGGTTTTTTGATTATCTTTCGGATAATTTTCTACAAACATATTGGATTGCCGGAAATCACGAATTCTATCGCTCAAATATTTTGACGGGAAATTTCAATAAATCCATTCGTGAAAATGTACATTTAGTCAATAATTTCACAGCAAAACACGAAGATATCAATCTAATTTTTTCTACATTATGGACAAAAATTCGGGAAGAAAATATGCTCCGTGTCCAAACCCGAATGAACGATTATCATCTCATTTATGATAAAGACAAAACTCTACATCCTCGAAGAACAAATGAACTTTTTGATGAAAACATTGCCTTCATAACTTCGGAATTGGAACGCCTGCAAAACGAAAAAACGGTTGTCGTAACACATCACGTACCAACATTGAAGGACTTCCCAATGAACTCCAGCAGAGGTCGTCTTTTTGTTGCTTATGCAACAGAACTTTCGGAAATGATTGAAAACCTAAAACCAAATGCTTGGATTTACGGACATTCACACCATAGCAAGCCTAAAATTCAAATCGGTGAAACGACATTGCTCAATAATTCGCTTGGTTATGTGGCTTTTGAAAAAACGGAATATCAAAACGGACGGACAATTCAAGTATAAAATGTCAGAAAATTACGGCTAATTCAAAAAAAAGCCGTATCTTTGTGCCAAAATAATATGGCAATGGAAAACCTAATACAACAATTTGAAAAAAATAATGGTTTTTTGAGAACGAAAGATCTACATTCTCGTAGCGATTGGCGTAATCTTCGAAAACTTGTGGATAGCAATGTCGTTGTTAAAATCAAGAGAGGCTTGTATCGACTAAATGACGATACCGCGTTTAGCCAACACGCAGAAATCGCAAACGCTATTCCTGACGGTGTTTTCTGTATGTTTACTGCATGGCAATACTACAATCTTTCTGTTTACAATCCATTCGAATTTTATGTGGCAATTCGTAAAAAACAAAAAGTCGTTTTGCCTAAATACCCACCGGTAAAACTATTTTATTGGATTGATGATTTTTATCTGCTTGGAATTACCGAAGGTATTATAGACAACCAAAAAATTAAAATATACGACTTGGAAAAATCGGTTTGCGATGCCATTCGCTTTCGCAATAAAATCGGGATAGACACGATGTCTGAAATCATAAAAAATTACCTGAAAAGAAAAGAAAAAAATCTCAACAAATTGACCCAATATGCAAAGATATTGAGAATCGAAAAAACACTACAAACCATAATTATGCCAATGCTATGAAAAAAAGAAACACTACTTCATCTGAAAAAAAAATAATGTCCACAATGACTATGGTCACGAAACATCTTTATGACGTTCGTATTTACATGGCTGGATCAGGGATAGTCACCATTGATTGGGGAAATTCGAAAGTAGACACATTCACATTGCTCCCAGAATATAAAAATTGGAGAAAACACTGCTTCTTCTTTGAGGAAGAGCTTTGCATGTCAGAGGAAGAGCCTTGCATGTCAGAGGATCTTGAGACAAAAAAGAGGCATCGCATAGCCTCTATTAAACAAAAATATTTTGGTCAAGATTCTCGTATTCAAAATTCTCGTATTGTTAAGATAGTTGGTGAAAATATAACGCATTTACATTGCTCTAATAGCAAATTGACATATTTGAACGTAAGTGAAAATACCGCACTGAAGTATTTGATTTGCGATCATAATAAATTGATAAATTTGGATGTTCACAAAAACAAAAAATTAACAGAACTGAATTGTAGGCGTAATCAATTAATGGATTTGTACGTAGGTAAAAACCAGATGTTAACGAATTTGGATTGCAGTGGAAATCAATTAACGAGTTTGGATGTAAGTGAAAGTACCATACTGTCGAGGTTAATTTGTTACCGTAATCCGCTAACAAGTTTAGATGTTAGCAGAAATACAAAACTATCAGAACTAGATTGTAGCTGGGCTCAATTAACGAATTTGGATGTAAGTGAAAATACAGCATTGACGAGTTTGATTTATAACTATAATCAATTAGACAGTCCGACAGTAAATAAACAAAAAAGCGAAAAACCACAAACACGAAAGAAAACAGACAACGGTTTTGCTGATATTGTTGGAATGTCGGAGCTGAAAACAAAACTAAAAAATGAGGTTATCGATTTACTTAATGATCCCGAAGGTGCAAAACTATACAACCTTCCAATGCCTAATGGAATGTTGTTGTACGGTCCGCCAGGTTGTGGAAAAACGTTTTTTGCTAAAAAATTTGCAGAGGAAACACAATTTAATTACAAATACGTTAATCCAAGCGAATTGGCAAGTATCTACGTTCACGGCTCGCAAGAAAAGATCGGAGAATTATTCAAAGAAGCAAGAAGAAATGCTCCGTTTATCATCTGTTTGGACGAAGTAAGTTCTATCTTACCAAAACGTGATAATGCAAGAGATCATCATCAAATCGGCGAAGTAGACGAGTTTCTTACACAAATCAATAATTGTGGGGAAGATGGCGTTTTTGTAATTGCAACAACAAACTTTCCACAAAACATTGACGAAGCATTGTTAAGAGCTGGACGATTGGGGATAAAAATTTATGTTTCGCCACCAGACTACGAAGCTCGGAAAGGGTTATTTGAAATGCTTGTCAAAAAAATTCCCAATGATTCTAAAATTAATTTTGATGAATTGGCTAACCTTACTGAGAACTATGTAACAAGCGACATTCGTGCGATTGTGGAAGCCGTTGCCCATGGATGCCGTGAAAGCAGGGCGAACGTGACAATGGATATGTTAGTTAACAACATAAAAAACACCACAGCTACTGTATCCATTGAGTTAATAAAAAAGCACGAAAAAATCAGAAGCCAAATGGAAGGCAAAGATACAGAATCGGTACGCACACCTATAGGCTTCCCAACACAATCAAGTGTTCAATAGTTTATGAATAGGGGTAAATGTGTAGGAAAAATTAAAAATCAGTTTCAAAACCCTATTCAGCAACAACAAAATACGCCAAATAGTTGAGAGTCGAAAAAACACTACAAACCATAATTATGCCAATGCTATGATAACAGGAAGTTCAAAGTCTATCAGGGACACACTACTGAATCTATCACAAAAAGAAGACATACTTTTTCAGCAAGTCGTTACGCGATATTTGCACGAAAGATTGCTTTACCGTTTGTCGTTGTCGGAATACAAACAAAATTTCATTCTAAAAGGAGGAAATCTTTTGTATGCCTTGTCAGGACTACATGCTCGACCAACTGTTGATATTGATATGTTGGCGGAAAAAGTAGTCAATAATATGGAAAATCTAAAAGCAATTTTTGTTGAAGTTTGCACAATCAAATACGATGATGATTGCGTTGTTTTCGATCCGTCAACAATCAAGGTCTCGGAAATATCAGAAGAGAAAAAACACAGCGGAATACGGTTATTGATAGAAGCCCGATTCGACACGATAAAACAAACTATACAGATCGACATTGGTTTTGACGACATTGTCACTCCTGCACCTCTTTCGTTGCAATATCCCATATTGCTCGAAGGCTTGGAACATCCCGATATTATGGCTTATTCCTTAGAAACGGTTATCGCAGAAAAATTTCACGCAATGGTTGTGCATGGAACGCTCAATAGTCGGATGAAAGATTTTTACGACACCTACATTCTATTCAACAACGAAGATATAAACGACAACATTTTGAAAGAGGCAATTGCTCAAACATTCAAACAGCGTGATACGGATTTTGCACAAAACACTCCGATTTTTTCAGAAGACTTTGTAACAGATCCGAATAGAATTCTTCGTTGGAATCATTTTTTGAAAAAGATTGATGCTGATGATTTGGAGTTCTCGGTTGTAGTAAAAAGTATTCTTGAGAGGTTGTGGCCGATTTATGATGAGTTGAGGCAATCGCAATAGAGCAAAATACAGAAGTGGAAGAATCCGAAACGTTTGTTGCTGCTAACTAGTAAATAAATACACATGTAAAAAAAAGATCGTAATTTCAACAAAAACATGAAAAATCAAAAACTCAAACGTTCGGTTTTGTTACAAACAGGAAGAACGGCAATAGCATACACCTATCCTGCAATATTTGTTTGGGTAGATGAAGAAAATCTTTGTAGCGGATATATCCCCGACTTGGCAATCTATGCAAAATGTAAATCGCTGGAAGAATCTTAATAAGGAGTTGGAAGATATTCTTAAGAATTACGTCTGCCTTTCAATTAAATATGGTGTAGATATGCCTCTACCAAGTCCAATAGATAAAATAGAGCAAAAATGGAAGGATTATGAGATTGCGATTGTTTCCGTTAAAAATTCGTGCGATGTAAAAGAGCAACGTATCAACTCTCCGCAAAAAATACAGGAACACAAATTCCACATAAATGGCGTACAAAAAACGCAAAAACAAGATATAGACTCTACAACTTTTGAAATTTCGGAATCTACCACAAGTGTCCCGATAGAAGCTCGTTTGTACAGCAATATAGTTTCAATAACCGTACATCCAGATAATAAATTCTTCTCAAGCAAAGAAGGTATATTATTTAATAAAGAAGGGACAGAAATAATCGTATGTCCAAGAGGTAAAAAAAAACCAGTCATTCCAGAAATAGTTAAAAAGGTAGGAAAGTCTGCTTTTGCAAGGTGCACCAAGTTGTCAGAAATTACAGTTCCTGATTCTGTTGAAGAAATTGAGGAGTATGCATTTGAGAGGTGTGAAAAATTAAATGCAGCTAAACTTCCGAAATCCATCAAAGAAATAAGAGAAGGTACATTCAGAAATTGCGAAAATTTGGCTGTCATTACTATACCTGACGGTATTAGGAAAATCGGAAAACTTGCATTTGAAAATTGTGCTAGACTGTCAGAGGTTACAATTCCTAATTCTGTTGAAGAAATTGGGGAATATGCTTTTTCCGGATGCAAAAACTTACATTCTTTTGATACTCCAAATTATGGGGAAGAGGTTTTAGCGTCATCGGATATAGGAGTTTGGGTGAAACGCACAAACGTAGAGGAAGTGAAAAGTTTAAATGAATTGTATGAAAAACTATCGAAAAAATTTGAAGGTTATTCGAATAACTTTCCACACGAGATTCCAGTACTTACGGAGAGCGAAAGAGCACAAAAACTAATAATAACGTTAGATGATAAACAAGAACATAAAATTTTGGAAAATTATAATTTTTGGAATAATCAAAAAAGTGGAATACAAGGAAAACAAAATATTTTTAAAAATATTTCTCATTCCGATTTTTTCAGAATGATACAAACTGCCGACTTTTCACAGCTACTTAACAGAAAATCGATTTCGCAAAGAGTAAAATATAATATTTGTATTTTATCGCGAGAGTTGGGCAATGATTGGGGCGAACAAGCTGCAAAAAATATTGGAGCAACGCTACAAGAATGTCAAAAGAGAACAGGATTTCCAGAACATGAAAAACTAAAAGATATGTTTAAGTAGTCGTTTCCCTGCCCATACCCAAATTTTTTCAAAACTTTCAAACAAGGTGCTGATATACAGCACCTTGTTTTTTTTATCACCCCCATTGTACCCCATATTTTTTTGTCGAATTTTGTAGTTGGAAAATCACAAAAATCAACAAATAATATGAAAGCAAAATCACAAAAAGTAACAATCTGTCAGCCTCAGGCCGATAGGCTACGCAAACAATCCATCAACACTCCATCTGTTCCAGCACGCAACAATGGAGAGATCGATTTCATTGATAGGTTGAAGCGAGGCGAAAATCTTGCATACCGAGAACTTGAGCAACAGGAGCATGGGAAAACCTATCGCCTGATTCGTCGAATGGTGCTTGATCAAGACGATGCTAATGACCTAACCCAAGACACATTTATCAAGGTCTTTGAAAACATCAATGATTTTCAAGGCAAATCAAAGCTGTCAACGTGGATTTATCGTATCGCGGTTAATTCTGCAAAGGACTTTTTGCGGAGCAAGCACAGAAAACGCAGAGATATTTCTGTGCCGATAGTTGATAACATCGAAACGAAAACAAGAGGGTATTCTACCGGACGGGAAAAATACAGTCAAGATATCCGCTTGTGTCTAAAATTTGATAAGTCGATATTACTAAGTGGGCTCTCTGATAATGAATTGTTCTCCCTTAAACTTCGAGACAGCGGTTACAAATCAAAAGAAATCGCCGAAATGTTGGAAAAAAAGCCTAGTGCCGTTGACAACTATACCAAGCAGAGGGGAGAAAAAAATTAGGAAGAATGGGGAAAATCTTGGCTACTTTGCATAGCCAAGATTTTCATGGATGATTGATAGAATTTGCCTACGACTCTCGTCAAAGAGATAAATGTCAAAAATAAATCTTATCTTTGCATTGCAAATTTGATGGATATGAATAATTGGCGTGACAAAACAAACTACACATAACAGGAGAAACAAAAGAACATAAATGAAAGATTTGATAAATTTCGATTTGCCACTTAATAAGTCATCAAACATCAAGGTTATAGGCGTTGGTGGGGGCGGAGGCAACGCCGTCAGCTATATGCATAAGTGCGGAATTCATGGCGTTGATTTCTTTGTTTGCAATACTGATGCTTCAGCGTTGGATGCAAGCCCTGTGCAAAATAAAATTCAATTGGGCGAAGGTCTTGGTGCTGGTGGAGATCCTTCTGTTGCTGAAAAGGAGGCCATTGAAAAGGCTGGTGAAATCAAAGAAATGCTTGAAAATAACGCACAAATGGTTTTTATCACAGCAGGAATGGGTGGCGGAACAGGAACTGGTGCGTCTCCTGTAATTGCACGGATTTTAAAAGAAATGGAAATCAAAGATAAGGCAATAAAGAACATTTTGGTAGTCGCCATTGTTACAACTCCATTCAGTTTCGAAGGGTCTGAACGGATGAAGCAAGCATTAGGCGGTATTGCCGAACTTCGTAAACATGTGGATGCTATCATAATTGTTGACAACGACAATCTTACAAAATATGGCGAATTCAAGATGACTCAAGCCTTCGCTTTTGCAAACGAGATACTAAGCTCGGCAGTAAAATCTATTGCAGAGATTGTAACGGTTCACTCTACAGTTCAAATAGATATTCGTGATGTAAACACCGTTATGCAAAACAGTGGCGTTGCTTTGATGGGCTTTGGTATTGCGGAAGGCAAAGATCGAGCCATTAACGCTATAAAACAAGCTGTCGAATCACCATTGCTCAGTAATAGCAACACAGAAGGGGCGAAAAATGTGTTACTGAATATCTCTTCGTCTGAAGAAAACGAAATGACAATGAGCGAATTTGAAGAAATTACAAAATTTGTTAAGGAAGCAACCGGTAGCAGTGTTAATATAATTTGGGGAGCCGGAAACAATAATACACTTGGAGAAAAAATAGCCATAACATTCGTTGCAACCGGGTTTTCAGAAACGAATCCTTTTCCTATACCAAAAAACGATCTTTATGTCGAGAGTGATAATGGTCCGTTTTCTGCGGGCGGTGAAAATAAAGATGAAGTAGATTCTACTTCAAATCAAAACATTCAGCAAATAAATGAACAAAGTGAAGAGCGGATTAATCATCTCCGCGAATTAAATGCAAAGGTTAAATCTTCGAAGGTTTGGAAGAACTCGAAAGAGTCCCTGCTTATGAGCGTCGTAATGTGAAGTTAGTTAATCCGTAATGCCAGTGAATTGTACGAGAGAGTAAATAATGTTTATTTTATTCTCCTTGAGTTGCAACCAACTTAGGATTGCCGGTAATGATACCATTAACCCCTCTATCAATCATTCTTTGCGTTCTCCTTGCATTGTCAAGTGTCCACACGTTGACCTTTTTCCCTTTTTCTTGGATTCTTCTTATTAGGGCTCTTCCCATAAATCTATGATTGCCACTAAATTCAGACACTGTCTCGTATAAAGGATTGTTTAGATTTGAAAACCTTGGACTAAAAATGATGTTGGTAAAAGGGATTCTTCCCAAAAACAATTTATGAAGCTCTATGTCTTGATCTTGCCTACGGACTTCATACAGTATGTTATCGTGAAAAGACTGAATTATACTCCATTCTATGGCGTTGTATTTACGCAATAAGTCTATCACCTGTCTCTCGATGTCCGGATAAAAATCACTTCCTTTTTTGATCTCAATCAACATTACTGCCTTCCCGTTTACGGTTTGTATAACTTGTTCAAGTGTAGGGATTCTATGGACATTACCCTCGTTGTCTATAATCTCGAGTTTCTGAATTTCTTCGTACGTCATATCAATAATTCTTCCTCTTCCACTTGTAGTTCTGTCTACGGTAACATCATGAGAAAGGACAATGACTGAATCTTTGGTGCGTTGCACATCAAACTCTACTCTGTCAACGTTTAATTCGAGTGCTTTCTTAACACTTGCAATTGTGTTTTCTGGTGCATGAGAGGCCGCCCCACGATGTCCGGTAACAGTGATATTATCACTAATCTCGTTTTGAATTGAACAACTAATCATAAATAGACCAAGAATCATTAATGCTACATTTTTTTTCATTTGTGTTGATTTTTATTTTTAACATCGTTTTTATAGTTTTATTCCGGTTAATTTTAACATACACTTTTCAGCGGTTTTAAACGCCCATTGCCTTTGATTATTGACATTCTCGGCATTTTTTAATAAGTCCATTAACAAATTGCGACCAGCAGGAAAATCCCTACACACCCATACAATAAAATTTCCGGTTCTGTGCGTAAGCAAATCGCCCAAAGTTTCCGAAACGGAATCGGCTAATCGCATTTTTTCTATTATTCTTTGAGCTAATATCGAGTTGCTGAAATTAAGGTCTGCATCTAAATACCCTTTAACTTCTACAGGAAAATAGCTTTGCATAGTATTTAGCGTTTCACACATGAAGTCTGGTAAATCCTTCTCGTCAGAAGCAGACTTAAAAAGAGATAGCCTATCATCCGTATCAATACTATTCACAACAAAATCGAACAAACGAGTTGCTACTTCTATGTAACGAGTATCGGTATATCCGAAATCTGTTGCTACTTTACAGATATTTTCAATAATACAGAACAATAAATCCTTATCATGATTGGTTAGTGCTTCATTTACCAATTGTACAAATACAGGGAGTTTTTGCTCAACTGATGCAACATCCTTCCAATCAATGTCTCGGTAATCATGCCATTTAAAATAAGCCACGAGATACCAATTTAGAACAAACTGTTTATATTTCTTTCCATGTTCTCCATGTGTGATGATTGAAAAACTGCCTTTAGTTGAAGATATCCAGTCTTTTGTAATTTTTGATAGGTTCTGAAACGCCTGTTTACTAAATTTTTCGGATTTTTCGATAATATGAAACAAAACGTATGCTACAGACATTTTGTTATAATCGGTCAATTCCTCTAAATTCAAGATGTCTTCTATTATGACTGATACATTGTTCCAGTTCGAAATGCCCTGAACGATAAGAACCCGCTCAAGCAAAAAGTAGGAGAATGCATTATTTAATTTGTACCCCTCAAGTATTACCTTTTTTTGTTCCTGAATATCTCCCTTTTGTGGGTCTAAGTATGATGTTAGATAGCTGTAGTCTTTTTGCGACCAAGCCCCTTTTGAATCTTTTTTTGGAATATCTTTCCAAAATCGCTTAAATTCTGCGAGATTATTCACATAATCACCTTGTACATGACCAAATTTCAACAAACCAACTTTGATGACAAATTTTAAAATTTTATTTCTGATGAACAAAGGAATCCTGTTAAATATAGACCATAACAATTTAGGTCCGGGTCCCGTTATTTTCAGTTTTTTTGCTTCGGTTTTCTTTGTTGAAAACATCCTATTTGCTAATGTCTTCCAGTTGTTTAGAATGTTTTTTCGAACAAACTCCAAGTTTTTTTCTTTGTCTGCCTCCGTTGATTGGGTTAAAATGTCAATTGACAGAACCAACGATAATGTGCCTAACTGAAAAAGATATTCTATGCTTAATTGCTCGCTTTCAAGAGCATACTTAAACAATTCCTTGATGATCTCGTCTGCCCTTTCTTTGTTTCTCCTTGTGATAACGTATGTGTTTAGGCTCAATCGGTTTGTTATCTCCTTGTTCTTGCCTGCATTAAGCATGATTTTTTGAAGAAGGGTAACGGGTTGGTTAGCATTGCCTACGGATTGTTCGTAAACACTTGGAATAAAGAGGTCGGTTATTAATTCCATAGTTGTTTTAGATGCAAATCCAAGAAAGGCTTCGTGATCAATAATTTCATCTATGATTTCATATACAGCGTTATAGTGTTTGTGCATTAATTTGGACAAGGTGTGGTATGCAAGTTTTTGCATGTTTGGGTCGTCTGTTACTGCTAACTCCCAGATTGATGTGTATTTTTCCCTTTTCTGCTTGAAATCCTTTATCAGGGCATCTCGCAGGAAATTGTTATACACGACATCGTGCTCCATGCTGTTGTACACACTCATAAATTCATGAACGGGAATAAGTTCATTAGTATATCTTTCTCTTGACATGTCGTCTACAAAAACATGTGCGAACATTGCCTCTTGAATACGATCGAATTCAAATCGGAATCCATTATCAACTTTTTTTAGAAAGTTTGCATCGATAAGAAGTCTGCCTGCGGTGGTGTATTCAGAAGACACCTTGACTTTAAAAAGCTCCAGTATTCGCTTTAGATTTGTATCCTTAAGATTTTCATCATAGAACAGATCACTATCGTTTAAAACATGGGCTTTTCTGCTTATTAGATGTCTAGAAATGCGATGTATAAGTTCTTTTACAGTCCTATCTGTTTTTTCCAATTGTTTAATTTTTTTTCGGCACAGATGCTCATAATTGAGCTCGTCCGCTGTTTGGGGCAATACCTGATTTTCATAAACATCTGCTACCCACCTCAGTTGTAGAGGGTTTAACAATTCCTTGCGTAAAGTCGCATAGGCTAGTGTATTTATTTCTTCAATTTCTGTTTGTAAGTTATGTTTGGCTTTATATAGAGGATATACACTTTTGAATTCGTGTTCCGTAAACTCTCTCAGCTCTACGAAAGTTTCTTTACTGTCATATTTAAACGAAAATCTTGATATTTTATCCTTCAGAACATCGTCCCAAGAGAACAGACGGCAAGATATAATGACCTTAAAGTCGGGGTAGTTTTTTGAAATGGTAGTATCAATATCTTTCAAGAGTTCGAGGTATGGTACCGATTCGTCGGATTCGTCTGGCGAACAATAGTTCGTAGCCTCGTTAATCGCATCGAACAGAAAGACAATTTTTTTCTCTGGGCTTTTTTCAATACCTTTTTGAATTGTTGGCAAAAGACTTGCTATTCCTTTGATGGACTCCTTGGAAAGCCCACTACTATCATACGAAAAAACTAAACTATTGTTAGAGATTTCTTTCTCAACAATATTACAAATGAAATTTGTTTTGCCGATACCCGATTCGCCTAATATGAGAAAAAAATTGTGCTTGTCTTGGGTTGTGAAGTTGTTATATTTTAAGGTAAATTCTTCTCTTCCTGCAAAACAGTCTCTCCTATATTTTTTGGCATTGATTTGCAGAAATTTTTCACAGGTTGATTTTGAGTATTGCTCTATATCTATTCGTAGCCCTACACCTGCTTGTGGTTCCTTCACCGGTTCGGGAGTTGGTGGTTGGATTTGTACGTGTATATCTACTTGAGGTTGCACATGTACTTGCTGGTGTATTTGTGGATTTACTTCTATTTTCGGGGCTTCTACATTTATCTGTGGTTGTACATTTATTTGTTGCTGTTGCAGAATTTTTGGTGCTTCCACGTTTACCTGCTGATTCACATTTACTTGTGGTGGCGGTGCAAGGTTTGTTAATTCTACCTTTATAGGATCCTCTATTTTCACGGGGATTGGTTGGTCGTGGTCTATCTTTAAACGGATCTGTGATTCTTTGGCAACCTCTTCGATAGTTTGAGTACTTTGTGCTTTGGTATTGTTTTTTTCATAAGAATTTAACAGGGCTGTGTAGGAACCATGCATTCTAAAATCTTCTAGTATGTTTCGCCTTTGTTGAGGCATTTTCTGATTAAACTGGGTCCATGTTGCACTATTTGTGGACACTTCAAAATAGGAAAAAAGGTGTTCTGCATGGGTATATTTCTCTCTTAGTTTTGTTTTTGCACTTGTTTTTTCTTGTTGTGTAAATGAATTAGGTTTTATTTGATATTGATCGGTCAAATCTATATTCAACGCATTTTGAACCGTTTTCACATATTTGATAATGATGTCTGCAGCGCCTGATTCTTTTCCAATATTTGGCTCATGGACTTTCACAACAGAAAGGAGATACTCCCGATCGTTTGAATTTTGATTCTTTTTTCCTTTCATGTGGCAATGTAATAACAATTTATGGACACAAAGATAATAAAAAAAAATCTTTTGACAAAATTTTTATTAAATTTTTTCATTTATATGACTTGTTGCATCATATATTTTCTGTATATTTTTTTATATTTTATTTTTTTGAAATTGCTGTTTTTTAATTTATTATATGCCATTTTGCCAAATAGTATTGCTGTCTGCCTTTAACAAACATAGAAAAAACGTCCTATCCAGAAACAAGCACTAAGTGCCAGATATTTTCCTGACAAACAGCGTGTTAAGACAATTGTACAGACAAGATTTGTCATTTGCGATACCTTTTATGTCCCTCCTACACACCGAAACACCTTTGTTTTCTGTCTTAACAGCCATTTTGTACCACAAATTTACTTGTTACTTCCTGTGTTTTCTCACTCAATAAATGTCTGTATTTGAATGCTTTGCAGGGAGCTTTCATAAAGAGGCTGTTACAGAGTCTAAATTTAAGAAAAAAAATATATGCAGCCAAAAGAAACACACATTTGCTATAAAAAATAGCGTTTCCTTACAACAGTAGGCGATTAGGAGTTGTGAAATATATCAAAAAAGTGTGTTGCTATATCCTTTTTTTTTTGATATTTCTGTATTCTGAAAAAGGGCAAAATCATAAAAAAATAAACCATAAAAAAATAAAATCATGGAAACAGCACACAACACACAAGAACGTTCTACTGCCAATGTAGCAGAAGCCAATGCAATGGTAGATTCTTCCGCAAAACTACGTGAAATTAACAGCCAACATTTCCCATTGCATCGCTCGCAAGGTTCGAGGTCTGCAGCTAATCGCACAGATCCACCAACTCCTCGTTGGCGGTC
>WQSU01000006.1 GCA_009787675.1 Lentimicrobiaceae bacterium | reverse complement strand
AGCAGGGAGGGCATTAAATCCTGTGGCATTCGTTCCGCCCGCAACAACCCAGTAGTTGGTACTTCTTAAATCTTCCGCCGGATATTGATTTAGCCTGTCTAACTCCGTTGGAGAAGGCACGTGCCATCCTTGCGGACATATACCCTGAACAAATCCGCTTGAGTCTGGCGCGGGTGCATCTAAAGAGGTTTCCGGAATGCCCACTGCAGAATACCAAGTATAAAGCAACCCAAAAACAGTAGCCGTTTGTACCGAATCGGGGCATATCTTGCACGAATAAGCTCTTGCAAAAGTTATTGGATTTCCATCGGCGTAATGTCGGGTAGCCATATTGGCTGTCCAACATAATCCTGCCAATGAGGTTACTTTGTAAGGTCCGCCTTCAAAATCAACACTTAACGGACATGCTGCCTGCGGAACGGTGCTGTTCATTTCAAACAACACCTTGTTACCCACAAACAGATAGGAATTGGATGTTTCAAAAGTATAATGAATCAGCGACCACACATAGCAGGTATCCTCAAACGGCAGTTCCGAAACATTTTGAGATACTGAAACCGATTGTTCTGAAGCATTATTAGTAATTAATGGCGTAATATAGAATTTTTTACCATTGCGAATAAAATTTCCAGCTGCAAGTTCAGTTGTGTTGGGAAATTCATAATCTACACCATCTATTTTTAGCCGGTTGGAATATCCGTTAACCAAAATGGTAGCATCCACATTAGAGTAGATAAATCCATACTTTTTCACCACATCCCAGTTCAGCCTGCCGTTTGTATCAGCAGATGCATAATGTGCGTTGAGCATCTCGAGGGTGGGTATTAAATCGCCTCTGGTAAAAGTNGCATTGAAAGTAGCCAAGTCTGAAATTAAGCCCGTAACTTCTTCCGTAACAATATAGGATGGAGAACGATAGGTAAAAAGCTCCGGTCGTTCAATAAAATTGTCCCAAGGTCGTCCTGCAGACAGTTTTATTTTATAGGCTCCAAAAATCCATTGTGAAGTGAGGAGCGGAGGCGTTTTTGCTTCTGTAAAATAACCAAAATCTGAAGTGGTGAGCGGCGTTCCAGGGTTTACTTTTCTATAATACATATTCATGATATGGATTATTTCACCGGATACAAGTTTTACGGGGGATGTACTAAGGCTCCCCGAAATTTCGGCACAGAAGAATTTCATTCCGGCGGCAGGACCGTCGATAATCTCTCTGTGTTGCATAGGCAAGGCGACCCAATCAGGAAATTTAGCCTTGAAAGAAGGAGATATGGATATCACTTCCGTAGGATAACTGCTGAAGTTATACCCAATCGGCATATCGTAAGAATAGGTCGGATCGGTTAATCGTAATATCGCAGTATCGTAAAGTAAGATAAAACCGAATGCCGCTGCCGTTATCTCCCCAATAGCACAAATTTGAAATTCAACATGGTCGATGGATTCATTAATGGTAACAAACAAACGAGAATCTGACGTTCCGACCAGAACACCTTGATCATTTTTGTATTCTACAGGTTGTGCCTTCGGGAAGAGAGGCACAACCCATAGCGATACAATTAATAACAACCACCTTATTTTCTTGTTATTCATTTTGTAGCATTTATATTCATTTATTATTCATAATAGCTCATGATCCATTTGAAAGTTTCCAAATAGGTGGACATGGTAGCATTCACATTGTCTATTATAATATGGCGATCTCCAATATTCTCATTTCCATCTCCATTGAGGTCAAATTGCGGGGCAAATCCAGATGAAGTTTCATCGGTGTACTTTGAATTAAAACTTGAAATATCAGATCCATCAATGATGAGGTCATTATTTACGTCTCCAGCAATTAATTCTCTATGTCCTAAAGAGATTCCATTCATATTGACAGTAACTTGACCCCGGCGGGTAATAAAGCCCTGACGCGATATTTCGAGAATATACTCTCCCGGTACAATATTAGTAAACATGAAAAGACCTATCGGGGTTATAGGTATTTCGCCTAATACTACAGTAGTGTTGTCAACAGCGCTTACCGTTTTTCCCAGTTCTTCCCAACTAATTTTAATACCCGGATTATTTGTGTTTCCAATCACACCCGGATTTTTTGGTGTTCCGGGAACATAAATAGTGCCATTGTAATTAACAGCTTTTGTTACCTGAATAGGCGTTGCAGTCTGTATTGCATACACCGGATCATTACCGTCTTTTGGAGGAACCGGTAATAATCTTACGGTAACGGGATACTGACTGTCAAACCCAACATTTTCAGTATTTACAAACGGAAACATGGTTCCATATACAGTATAGCAGTTATTGGTAACCGTGATTTTTATTCTTGCACCTTCACAATTTCCGGAAGATTGTGCAGCCCAATAGGATTTGCCTGCCTCTAAAGAAGTTGACAGCGGTAAGAGATTACCTACTGTTGCAGCATCATACCAGCGAATACCACAGCCCGTAATCACTATATCTGCGATAGTAGCTTTCCCACATATAGCTTGCGTATCTACTGCCAAGGGCGCTAACGGTTCTGTGATGTGAACAGTTACGGCAGTGCGTGTTGCGCTTTCACACGCTCCAGCAGTTTGCGCGGCATAATAGGTAGCACCATCTTGTAATACAAAAGCAGTACTCAACGGTTCACCGCCTGTGGCTTTTAAATACCATACAATCTTGTTGTTAGGAACAGCAATATTGGCAATTAAAGCACCTTCACAGAAATATTGCGGAGTGATCACAACCGGAGCAACAGGGTTTGAGTTGCCAAATGTAATTTCTACCGGAACTTTGGGTGAACTTTCACAATAGCCTGCCTTGATGACTGCATAATATGTTTTTGCCTCTAAAGGCGTATTTAGCGGCAATGGCGTACCGGCCTGCGGTACATCATACCACACAATATTCGTATTTCCGTTAGTGGCAATATCGGCAAGCGATAAGTTTGTCGATGGATTGCAAAAATCTTGGGGAGTAGTAATAACCGGAGTCTGTAAAACCACATTGTCGTCAATATATACTTTTACGTCAGTGCGTTCCTGACTTTCGCAGTTTCCAATAGATTGCACTGCGTAGTAAATCTTGCCTGAATCTAATGGTGTTGACATATCTAACGGACTGCCGCCTACTGCGGTTAAGTACCATTTAATATTCAAGCCTATTGCCTGTAAGTTGGCAACGGTAGCGCCACCACAGAAAGTTTGTGGCGTTGCAGCCACCGGAGCCGTAATTTGCATTGAGGTAATTATTTCACGAGAGAGGGTAATATTGTTTATTTCATACGTACATTTTTCATCATCTTGCACCCTAACAGTGTAAATGCCTTGATGTAACCCTGAAATATTGGCAGTTGCACCGGTGAACTCAACCCAATTGATTCCGTCAATACTGTAAGCATAGTTTTCTTTGCCGTGTGTTACTGAAATGGTAATGCTACCGGGAATTAACTGTCCATCGCAAGACAAAAGCTCTTTTTGTGAGGTCATCGCAAATGACAATTCATGGGTTCCATTGGTAACTTCAAATGTTTGTGTTACAACGCTACAACTGTCTTCAATTCGTATTTTATAAACGCCTGCGCTCAATCCGGTTAAAACTATTTCACTTTTTGTTCCATGGTGTGGTGGGTTGGCATTCAATTGATAAGTGTAATCTGAAGAACCGGTTACAGTTACGGTAGCTTCACCTGTGTTGGCTCCGCAAGAGGCTTCATGAGTTACTTCAATATTTACGGTAAACGAAGGAGTAGCAGCGTTGATGTGTACTGTGCCGCTGGTGGCTACGCAACCTTTTGCATCCATAACGGTGATAGTATAAGCGCCAGCACCTATATTCTCAATGATATTTGGAGTTTCATTTAATTCTTCGTCATTCAAATAATAGGTGTAGTTGGGTGTTCCGCCGGTAACCGCAATAAACAGTTTACCATCAGTAGAAACACAGGTTAAAGCATCTTGTGCTGTCAGGTTCACGCTCAAATCGGTGTCGCCGTTATGCAATACAATGTTTTCCACAGAAGTTGTGGGGCAATCGGGATACTGTGCATCGCGCACGGAGATCGTATAAACGCCTGCCGCTAAAGAAGTAATCAAGTCGTTATTATATTGCTTAAATATTCCGCCGTTCACGCTGAACTCATATTCACCGCTACCTCCGGCAACATACACCTGAACCTCGCCATTGCTTTTGCCACAATCGGGTTCTTTATTGATATATATCGTTTCGATATTCAAAACCAAACAATCTTTGGTCTTAAAATCGATTCTTTCACCCACCAATTGAAACTCTTTTGAGGTTTCAAAAGTGTAGTGGGTATAAGCCCATGCGTAGTAGGTAGTGTTCGCCAATAAATTGGTAAGCGGGGCGCTATAATTCAGCTTTTCATTTGTTCCGCCATTATTGTCCACTATCACTATGTTAAAAGTATAAGCACCACGTGTAAAAGTTCCTGAAGCGACCTCTCCATTGGTGGGGACTGGGTAGTGTATGTTATTGATAATAATAGAATCATTAAATTCGGAGGTGTAAACTTGTACATCATTTAAAGAAAAAATAAAGCCATATTTTTTCACTTCATCATGATTCAATCTTCCTTTTCCTGAGGTGGCTGTTCCTATAGTATCTAATATAGTACTGGAAACTGGGAGATTTTGAGCGCCCTGTTGAAAATAACCTTTCAGGGTGGCAGAGTTAATGGCTACGTTGTTTGCCGGATAGGTAATTACTGATGAACCGGAACGCAATAAAAACAGGTTGGAATTTGTAATTCTGAAATCATTACTGGATGCAGGGTCTATTAACTCCTTATACCATAAAAATAAACCATCGTACCCAAATCTGGGTTGATAGAGGGGTATATTTGTTTTCACTCCAATCCCTACGTTGCTATTGGCGAGCTCTTGACCTGCAATCTTTTTAATAAAATAACATTCCGCAATAGTTTTCACTTCACCCTCATTTAAAAGAACTGTGGTTTCAACTAAAGGTAGCGGACTTACCATATCCACATCCACAACGCGCATAGATGCGTGACCTGACAAGGTGGGTATAGTAGGAATTATTCCTTTATTTTTATGGGTTACGAAACATAACCATCCTTTTTGTTTGAGCTCATCATTTAGTGTAACGACATTAGTTCCCAAATCATTATATAAATAACCGAATGCCGAAACCTCTTCTCCAGTTGACTTGCAAAGGCTCAATAGATTCGGATCATAATAAATAGGAAAATTAATATAGTCCACCTGCATGTAGCCAATTGCCATAATTTTCATTGTAACAGTAGTGTCGGTTTCGTAAATTGAAGCCGTGAGACGGGCATCGGATGTTCCCACCACAATACCTTTAGAAGATTTGTACTCATCAGGTTGTGCACTCAACAACTCCGGAAATACACAGAGTGAAAGCACTAATAATAGTGCACCTCTGCTTTTAGCATTAAACTTTAGTAAAGATTCTCTTTTCATAAAACAAAAATTAGATTAATAAATATAGGTAATAGATATGTATTCTTTGTTATTTATTTTGGAGGAAAAAGATACAAACAATCATTTGTATCTTTATATAAATCAATAGAAAATTGAAGCAACGCTTTTAATAATGATATATCCGCCATGTTAATTATCAAATCACCGTTTAAATCATAGTGTGGGTCATAGGGTTCATCTCCATATTGTGAAATTTTTTCAATCATCAATTGAATGTCTGACTGATCAATGATAAAATCGCCATTAACATCTCCTGGAATCAATTCTTTGTAGGGTATCCATATATCTTCGTCATTTACTGTAATACACACAAATCGTGTCGCATAGCTGCCACTTGATAACACGAGGATATAGTTTCCCTGTTTTACATCTTTAAAAGCATAATGTCCTATGTTCATTTGTGGTTTTTCTCCTTCCAACAAATAAGTAGTATCCATTGTTTCGGCGTTATAGCCTAATGCCGCCCAATTGATTTGCGAGCATCCCGGATTATCCAATTTGCTCAGGTATCCCGGATATTTCGGAGTACGCGGAATAAATACCAAGCCATCGTAGTAAATGGCGGTATCAGCATACAAAGGCGCTGTTGCCAAAGCGGCTTCAACATCTTTCAGTAACAACTCAGCATCGTACAACCTCGCGATGGTGAAAAACAGGTTTGCATATTCCGGTTCTGCGTGGTGCACAAACGGAAAGATTGTACCGCGCACCATGACTCCACATTGGGAAATATGCAGCAATATCTCATTAGAAATCACCACATTTTGTTCAACACAATAGTCGTTGTTGGTCAATTGGCAAGTGAGAATATCGCCCTCTTTGGGAATATAAGTGTACATTGAATCATTGGCGCCGGTAATATCCACACCGTTGAGTTGCCACTGGTAGGCAGGGGCATCGCCTCCGTTTTCTATGCTGGCTTTAAAGGTAACAAGTGTATTTGCGCAAATTTCATCTTTCTTGTTTCTATTGGCAGAATCTACCCTGCTGGCGTCTTGAGCGTGTAACAAAAAACTGCATATAAAAAAGAATGCTGTATTTAATAATCTTAAATTTTGTTTCATTATTTTATATTTATTTATTATTAAAATATTACATAAAAAAAGCATATTCTAAAATGAGAACTCAATTCCTAAATCTTTTACATCATTTTTTGACGCAGCAAAAATATGCTGATAATCAACACTATTCGTACTGTTCTGCGTCAATAGTCATAAAAGAAAGAACGAATTTTGTTACAAAAATGGAGATCGTATGTTTTTTTCCGGTTAGATTTTTTTGTTTAAAAAAAATGCTCAAAAATTGACATGTCATTTTTATTATACGCAAGTATTGATTTTTTTTTTTTGAAAAATTGTAAAAAGAAGCGCTTTTTAATTTTTGAAAAAAAAGAGAGAATGTTTCTTTTTCATTGATTTTTAGCAATTTGAGTAATAAACGATAGGTTCATCATATTAGGTAATAATCATTTTTTGTTAACTAAAACTTTTTTTTATTTTTGCCAACTATAAATATCAAATAAATCTTTGAAGAAGACACTACGACTAATCATTTAACTATTAGCATTCTATGGAACAAAACACTTGGTTTGACACTTTCACGGAAATTCTTTATAAAAGATATCCCAAAAGAAAACAACTAATGGAAGCCTTAATGGATTTATTGGGGCTAGAGCGCGAGGCATCCTATAGAAGGTTGCGTCAAGAAGTACTCTTCTCTATTGATGAAATTGTAACCATTGCTACTGCATGGAACATCTCATTAGATGAAATTACAAAAGTACATTCCGGAAAAATTTTATTTAAAATGCAATCTCTAAACTATTGTAATCCTTTGCATGAAGAAGTAAAATTTTTTAATTTTATTATTCAATCTATCAATTATCTTAAAGATTTTCCACACACCGAGTTTATGGACATTTGCAATAGGTTGCCCATACAATTGATTTCCGGATTTGAGCAATTAAACAAGTTTTTTCTATTCAAATCAAGGTATCTGCAAGAGAACGAATCAGAGTCTACCCCTTTCTCTGAAATTAATATCTCACAAGAGGCACTAAGATTAGCATTTGAATATAATCAAGCTATTAAACTGGCTCCCCGTACTAATTACATTTTTGATCAACGAATATTTGAATATTTGATCAACGATGTCCAGTATTTCTGTTCTATATACCTTTTGAATCAAGAAGAAAAAGAACTTATTAAAAAAGAGGCATTTGCATTATTAGACTATATGCAGGAAATGGCAAATAAGGGTTGTTACCCTGAAACGCAAAATAAAGTAAATATTTATATTTCACAACTTAAAATAGAAACAGGGTACTGTTATACAGCTACCCCCGACCTTGACGTATTTTATATTCATGTTTTTGATAAACTTGAACTATATTCTTTTCATTCTGAAATGGTAGCAAATTTTATTGCCTGGATGCAGCTCAAGAAAAGAGCATCTATTCAAATTTCGGAAGTAGATGCAAAAAGTCGCATCGAATTTTTCACAAAACAAAGACAATTATTGGAAAGTTTGTAAAATTAAAATCACATAACAATAAATTTTTTTTATTATGGAAGGGCACAATTGGTATGATGCTTTCATGGATAATCTGCATGAGATATTTCCAAAAAAACCAAAACTGACACAAGAAATTATGGATCTGTTATGTCTTGAACGGGAAGCAGTTTACAGAAGGTTAAGAAAAGATGTTGTATTTCATACCCATGAAATAGTAAAAATGGCTTCTCACTGGAACATTTCATTAGATGAAGTAGTGGGCATTGATTCAGGAACAATATCTTATCAAATGCAAACGCTAAATTATCTTAATCCGTCAAAAAATGACCTGTTCAATTTGCAAAAAAGGATCAAGGCACTTGATCACTTAGTGGATACTCCCAACTCTGAATTTATGGAAGTTTGTAATAACCTGCCACGAGCGCTGGGCATCCGCTTTTCTACAATATACCGCTTCAAGGTTTTCGACTGGGCATATCAATATCATCAGGAAGAAATGCATAAGCCTTTATTCTCCAAAATCATTATCCCGGAAAAAATGTCAAAGGAATTTGATCATTATTTAAAGAACATCCTATGCGTAAAAAATACTCACTTTATTTTAGATCAAAGAATTTTTGAATACTTGGTGCAAAACATCAGATATTTCCATTCTATTCTATTGGTTTCCGATGAAGATAAAATTCTTTTGAAAAAAGAACTATTTGATGCACTGGATTATATGGAAGAAATGGCAAACAAGGGCTGTTACCCTGAAACGCAAAATAAGGTGAATTTATACATTTCAAAAATGAGTATTGACACTAATTACAGTTATTGCTATTCCGACAAGTTGAAAGCATGTCGTATCCATGCTTTTGGTGCGTACGACATCTCTTGTTCCGATTTGGAAATGGTGGAAAAATTCAAAGAGTGGATGCATCTCAAGAAAAGAGCAGCTATTCAGATCTCAGAAGCCAACGAAAAAAGCCGAATTGAATTTTTTGCCAAACAAAGGGCAACGGTGGAGGGTTTATGAAGTATTAACAATCCACATTCACCACCACGCGCACCTGTTTGCATTTTGAATGTGTTTGAAACTGTGTGATAATGTTTTGTAGTGCCTCCTTTTTCTTCTCCAACGAAGTATCTTTGGCAAATTTTATCCAAATCTCTTTCAGGTATTGGTTTTGCAGGCGGGAAATCAAGGGAAATTCGGGTCCTAATACCTGCTTCGGAAATCTTTTTTGCAACTCCTGCGCCAACTCTGCCGCCGCCTGATTGACAAATTCTAAATTGTTGTGTTTCAATGTAATCTTTATTAAACGAAACACGGGTGGATAGCGAAATTTTCTTCTTTCTTCAATTTGATTCAAGTACATTGCTTGAAAGTCGTTGCCAATCACATACTTCAAAGCAGGATGCCACGGTTGGTAGCTTTGTATAATCACTTTTCCTGGAATTTCTTTTCTGCCCGCACGCCCGCTCACCTGCGCCATCACTTGGAATGCCCGCTCAAACGCGCGAAAATCGGGAAAAGTGATCATGTTGTCCGCTTCCAATATGCCGACTACAGTCACACGATCGAAATCCAACCCTTTGGTTATCATTTGTGTTCCCACCAAAATATCGGTGCGTAGTTTTTCAAAATCGGAAATGATTTTTTGGTATGCTGTTTTCGAGCGTGTAGTATCCAAGTCCATTCGTGCCACTTTCGCATCAGGGAAAAGCTGAGCTATAGTCTCTTCAATTTTCTCAGTGCCAAAGCCTTTCATTTCAATGTCTGTGCTTTGGCAATGCGGGCAGCGCTCAGGAACAGCAATAGCATAGCCGCAATAGTGGCATTTCAACAAGTTTGATTTTTTATGATAGGTGAGCGTAACATCGCAATGAATGCAGGTGGGCATATTTTGACAGGCGTTGCAATACAGGCGCACCGCATATCCCCTACGATTTTGAAACAGAATGACTTGCTCTTTTCTATCGAGCGCTTCCGCCATACTGTTGATGAGAAAATGAGAGAGATGCCCCTCCATTTTTTTCTGTCTTCGTGCTTCGGGCACATTTTCCACCCAAATCTCCGGAAGTTGGCTTTCGGCGTAGCGTTGAAACAGTTCCACTAATCCGTATTTACCTTGTTTTACGTTGTAATAACTTTCTAACGAAGGAGTAGCTGTACCGAGCAGTACGGGGGCATTGTGAAGTTTCCCCAGCACTACAGCGGCATCGCGGGCGTGATAGCGCGGCGCTGGATCTTGCTGTTTGTAAGACGCGTCATGCTCCTCATCCACGATGATGAATCCCAAGTTTTGATACGGCAACAGAAGAGACGAGCGGGCACCTAAAATCAGCGAATACTTTTGTTCGCCGTTGGTGCCGTGTTGCAACACCCTGTTCCAAATCTCCACCCGTTCAAACTCGTTGAACCGCGAATGATAGACCCCTACCCTATTCCCAAAAAATTTTTGTAATCGACTCACAATTTGTGAAGTAAGTGCAATCTCCGGCAAAAGGTACAGCACTTGCTTGCCTTGCATTAGCACCTCATCAATCATCTTCATATAGATTTCCGTTTTGCCGCAACCTGTGATGCCGTGCAACAAAACCACTGAAAACCGCCGAAAAAGTGCTTTTATTTCCAAAAAACTTTTTTGTTGCACCTCCGACAAAACGATGTCGTTAATATCATTTTTGGAAGAAACATCCGGCAAGCGACTGCTTAGTATCTCTTTTTGAATCAAAATATTATTACTGATTAATGTTTGCAGCGACGATGGCGAGCATTCCGACTTCTTTAGCAGGTCCGTTCTTTTCACGCGGTCTTCATCCCTTTTTAGCATTAAAAATGCCAATAAAAGTTGTGATTGTTTTTCTGTTTTTTTCGAGGCGCTTAATCGGTCTAACACTTCAAAAAGCGCAGGCTCATCGTTTTCATAATCTTCATGCAAAAAAATATAACTTTCCTTTTTAGCGCGGTATGGATTTTTAATCTCCTCTGTAGTCAAAATCACATTCTTCTCTACCAACGATTTGATGACAGGGAAAATCTTTTGGATTTCCACAATTTTTTGCACTTCGGCAACGGTGAGGTGTTGCCTGTAGGTGAGCGCTTCCGCAATTATGAGTTCCCGTTCAGTCAGCGTTGAAATGTCGCCATCAAAGTCGGGATGCAGCATGATGAGTGTTTCTCCCGCCAACTTCAGCCCTGAGGGCATGGCAGCAGCCATCACCTCGCCATTATAACACAAGTAGTAGTGTGCCAGCCACTTCCAAAGTGCAAGTTGTTTTTCCGTAACTATCGGCGTAACATCAATCACATCAATCACATATTTTACATTTGGAAAAGAGGGCGGATTGGTATGCACCTCCATCACCAGACCTGCATACAGTCTATGCTTCCCGAAGGGTACCACAACCCGTATCCCAGCTTGTATCTGCCCATTCAACTCTTGCGGTACACGATAAGTGAACATGGCAGGAAGAGGAAGTGGTAAGAGAATTTGGGTGAAATAGGTGAGCATACGCAATTTAATAATCTAAGATTTAATGCCTTTGGAGGCATTATAATTTGCTGCGAAAATAGTGTTTTCGGGGGAAAAAATTGAAGGTTGCTTTTGAATGCTGAAAAGTATGAGTTTTTTTGACATAATGTATCTTTGCCCCCCTAAAAAAAAACAATGAAAATCATCCAATCTGTCCTTGTTTCCGACGATATTTTTACTGAAACCTTCTGTTGCGACCTCCGTACATGCCGCGGTATGTGTTGCATTGAGGGAGATGTGGGCGCCCCGCTTGAACCCGATGAAATTTCTGATTTAGAAGATAATTACGACATCTTCAAAAAATATATGACACCGGAAGCTGTAGAAAAAGTGGATGAAAACGGTACTTTCGATTACGACATGGAGGGCTCGTTCGTAACCCCGCTACTACAAGACGAAAGCTGCGCATTTGTTTATTTTGAAGACCGCATCGCCAAATGCGCCATTGAAAAAGCTTTCTTAAACGGCGAAATTGATTTTCAAAAACCGATCTCCTGCCATTTATACCCTATCCGCATTAAAACACTCCCCGATTACGAGGCGCTGAACTATCATCGCTGGAGCGTGTGCCAATCTGCCTGCCAAAACGGAAAAGCCTTGAAACTACCACTCTATAAATTTTTAAAAGCGCCATTAATAAGGAAATACGGAGAATGCTGGTATGAAGAATTGGAAAAAAATGTAATTACCCCTTGACAAAGGGTTTTTTGAGGTGTATATTTGCCGCGCAAAAAAAAACTATAATATGGAAATAAAAATAACCGAATCGGAATTAACGATTATTAAAAACAAGATTTACGAAATAAGAAGTGTAAAAGTAATGTTAGATTTTGATTTGGCGGAAGCATATGGAGTAGCAACACGAAGATTAAAAGAACAAGTTAAACGTAATATTGAACGCTTTCCTAATGATTTTATGTTTCAATTGTCTAAACAGGAATGGATGGAGCTTGTCGCAAATTGCGACAAGCTCCAAGAAAACATTAAATATGCTCCAATACCGCCATTTGCATTTACACAAGAGGGGGTTGCCATGTTATCGGGAATATTACGTTCTCCAAGAGCAATTGATATGAATATTAGTATTATGCGAGCTTTTGTTACACTCCGTCAATATGTTTTAGGCTATGCTGAATTCAACCAAAAATTGGAAGGTTTTATGATAGAAACACGTACACAGTTTAGTGAAATTTATGAATTATTAGACGAATTTGCAAAACATAATAAAGAACTTGAAAAACCTCAAAACCGAATTGGATTTGTCTTGCGATAGAAATTCTAATAAAAATAACCTTAAACGTTGGCTGATACTAACGGCAATTTTAAACTTGAACACTTCCCCTCATGAAACCCCTCCTCCTCACCTCCTTCCTCTTCCTCACAACCCTCTTACATGGATTTGCCGACACTATCCGCATGATGCAATACAACATGATGTATTATACCACTTCGGTGCCGTCGGGGTGCACTATTTCAGGAACTTATATGGATGAGAAAGATGAGAATTTAAAAAAAATCATAGACTTTGTGTTGCCGGATGTTTTTTGTGTAAATGAAATAGGAAGTCAGGATAACTATGTTAACCGTGTGTTAAACAACGTGATGAATGCTAATGGGCGAAATTATTATGCCCGTTGTCCCTTAACAAACTATTCTAACAGTTCTATCGCCAACATGCTGTATTACGATTCCCGAAAATTGGCATTTTACAATCATCTTTATGTAACTACTTATCCGCGAGATATTAATGCTTACAAAATGTACTATAAATCGGCAGAGCTGGCGCAGGGTGATACCGCATTTATCACATTTATTATTGCACACTTAAAGGCAGGGAATACCGAGTCGGATAGAAATGCAAGAAAAACCCAAGTGGAGCGCTTAACCACAAAAATAGAACAAATGGGTATTGATAATTACGTGTTTTCCGGTGATTTTAATTTGTACAAAGCGAGTGAAGCGGCGTACCAACACCTGTTATTTTACAACAATACAGCGTTTCGTTTCCTTGATCCGATTGATGAATACGGAAATTGGAACAACAACAACCAATTTGCCAACGTGCATACGCAATCCACGCACAGCTCAAACGACGGGTGCTTTAGCAGCGGCGGCTTGGACGATCGCTTTGACTTCATATTGGTTTCTCCTACTGTTTTTTATGGAGCGCAAAAAGTGAAAGTAATGCCGGAATCTTACTACGCTTTGGGACAAGACGGACAACGACTCAACGGCACTATACTCAATCCGGCAAACCACACCTTGCCGGAAGAAATATTGAACGCCATGTACAATTTTTCCGACCATTTGCCCGTCATTTGTAGTTTTGAGATATCAAAAATGACAAATATTCATGAATACAAGCCCACTTATTTGGTGCATGTAGAAAATCCTGTAAAAAATGAACTTTTGATACAACTTTACGCAGAAACTGATCAATGGTTTCATTTTGAAATATTTTCCATAACAGGACAACGGATAGATCACTTTAGCGAATATTTTATATCTGGAAATCACTCTCTTAGTAGAAAATTTGATGTTGTGCCGTCCTTTTATTTTTTAAAAATCACTAATGCGTTAAATGAAACTGTTGTCAAAAAATTGATAAAATAGTATAATTTCGCGCATAATTTTTTGCGTATGAAAGTAGCTATTATTATTTCAATTTTCTTACTTACGCCTCTTGCTGTAATCACCATGTTTCGCAAATACAAAATTGCAAAAACGGTTGGCACTGTGATTATGGCGTATTTAATAGGCATCCTGTTATCGTTTGTTCTGGGATTCACCGATTTTCTCTCGGCAGGCGATGCAGCATCATTACATAAAATTCAGCAATATTTGCGAGATATTTCCGTACTCTTGGGGATCCCCCTGATCTTGTTCAGTTCCGATTTTAAGCTGTGGACCAGATCGTTGCCCAAAACCATGGTGGCTTTGGTGGCAGGAGTGGTTGCGGTTTTCCTTGCAGTGCTGATTTCTTTCTTTTTGTTTAAAGATTCGGGTATCCCCACTGTGGATAAGGTCGCCTCCATGATGGCAGGTTTTTATACCGGCGCTGCCATGAACTTTTTTGCCTTGGGAAACAACATTTTAAAAGTGGATGAAAGTGTGATTTTGCTCACCTACACCTCCGAAATGCTGATTGTTTTCCCATTTATCCTGTTCTTAACCGCAGGCGGTTACAAACTGTTTCGCTGGATGTTACCCTTTAAAGATGAAACATTAGTTGTGGATGAAAACAGCCCTAAAGGTGTGGTTTTAAGAGATGTGGAGTATTACGACGGCATGTTTTCCCTAAAAGTATTTCCCAAAACAATGATCGGCTTTCTGTTGTCGTTGTGTATCCTTGCGGTGGGTGCAGGGCTCTCTCTGCTCATCACGGGTGGATTAAACGATTTGGTGGTGATCTTAACAATCACCACGTTGTCTATTTGTGCTTCTTTTAACAAAAAAATTCGCAGTTTACCGCGCACTTTTGAATTGGGCATGTTTTTTATATTGATATTCAGCGTTATAGTAGCTTCGCAATTCGATATTTCCCAGTTTGGTTCCAGCGCACTCAACATATTTCTCTTTGTATTAACCATTACGATGATAACGATTGCGCTACTCCTTATCTTTTGCCGCATTTTTAAAATTTCCGGCGACCTGTTCTCCGTAACCATCATCGGATTGACCTGCTCTCCGCCTTTCATTCCGCCCATTGTCAGCGCCATGGGAAACCGCAAAGTGCTGATTAGCGGTATCACCATCGGACTTGTGGGCTACGCTATTGGGACTTATTTTGGGGTAGCAGTGTTCTATTTATTGCGGCTGTTTTAGCATTTGACGGGGTATTTTGCAAGCTGGAAAATTTTGGTAATTTTTTTTAAATTTTAAACATTTGATTTATAAGCTTATTCTTGTAATGGGTTGAAAAAAATTTTGCCACAAGGTTACAAAGAATTCACAAAGAACACAATTATAGAATTTTGCAATTCAACACTTTGTGCACTTTGTGAAATTCTCTGTTCACTTTGTGGAAAAAATCAATCAATTTTAAACAAAAGAAACTCTGCTAAAACGGCAAATCATCCGTGAAGTCAGGTTCCGTAGTTTCCGGAACTTTTTCAATCACAGGGGGCGGAACGTTCGGAATTTGCCTTTCCGTTGCCTTTCCTTCCTCTTTGGAACCTAACATGGTGAATGTACTTGCCTCAATTTCGGTAAAGTACTTTTTCACACCGCTTTCTTCCCAGCTTCGGGTGCGGATCCGTCCTTCCAGATAGATCAGTTTACCCTTGGCAAGGTATTGCTCGGCAATGTCAGCCAAATTGCGCCAACAAACAATGTTGTGCCATTCGGTAACTTCAATTTTGTTTCCCTCTTTATCTTTTCGATGTTCAGAGGTGGCTAACGGAAAAGAAACTTTTTTCACGTTGTTTTCAAAGGCGCGCACTTCGGGATCCTTGCCCAGGCGGCCAATAAGAATGACTTTGTTGATACTAGACATAGTAGTAAAATTTAGTTAATAATGCGCCGCAAATATACGTTACGAAAATGCGTTTGTCAAGGGGTAAGTGCATTTTGTTGAAAAAAAAAAATCACTTCGGCTGAGGCTTAAATTTTGATAAGTTTAAAATTTTTTGATAATCAGTTTCTTGCATTAACTCCACGAGAGTAACTTCAGGGTTGTTTTTCATATAGCTTTTAATGAGCTGCCACCCAAGGAAGATGCCCATTCTGCCCGGAGAATCGTTTCCAAAAGGCTTTGTAAAAGGCGATTCCTCAATATAACATCGAACAAGCGCGTCTCCTTTGCCGAAAAGTTCGTTCTTTTCAATTAAATAACTCCAAGCGTTACCGGCATAATTGCTCGCCCATTTGTATTTTTCTTCAGAATATCCAATAATAAATCTCTCGTGCAGCGCAGGTAACATCATTTCTGTGAAAAATAACTTTTTCCCTTCGGTAATCATGATTTCGAGTAATGTGGTATGCGGCGCTCTTTCCAAGTGCTTATATACCATTGCTTTTTTGAAAATATCAACCGGCAAATAAACAGGGTCGCAGCGCTCTGCAATATACAAAGGTAGTCCAACAGCGCCATAGTAATGATTTTCTGCGCCCAAATACATATCAACATTTACAAACAAAATGTCGTCATAAATATAGGTAGAGGGCACTGAAATGTCCAACCCCGGAATCATAGTGATTATGGTTGGGATAGAATCGTTGGGGTAGAAAACTTTGTAGTATCCGAAAGCGGTTTCCAATTCTTTTAAAAGCGGTTCGGTTTTTACCATTATTTGTGCTGTTTTATGCAACGCCATCATGATGGTGTCTTGCAAATATGCCTTTAACCGCTCCATTTGCGTTAGGTCGTTCCAAACCTCCGGCTCAATAAGTAGTTGCGGATAGATTCTGGATAACCGCTCCACTTCTTGCGGTAAATTATTCACATCCAAAGAAAAAAGATCATCTTCGTAGCGCAATAGCGTAATGTTAAGCTGTTGTTTAGCTTCTTTTAATTCTTTAGAAGGAATATCGTTTTTTGGCGTATCATTTTTTACAAAAAAGAAGAATAAAAGTACCAATAGCAGTACAAAAATGACAATGCTAATCCAGACAATTCGAGTTTTCAATTTCATGTTTATTTTGTTTCCTTACACAAACGCAAGGGGTTTCCTATTATTTTAGTGCATGTAACATATTAACAGTTGTTTGTTTATTGTTTCTAACAAAATAGCTATTAAAAGTGGCACCTTTTTCCGTATTTTTGTCAATCGTAGAAATTTTTAGCAATTGATATGAAAATTATAAAGTTTGTTGTTTCTTTTTTGTTGTTTTTGGGAATTTTGATTCTCATGGTTTGGGCAGGAAAAAAATCAAACGAACAAACCTGTAATCATATTTCTATTCTCATAAATACCTCCGGAAATATTCAACTTCTCACAGAATCAGATATTTTGAAGATATTAGAGAGAAAGAATGCCCATTGTGAAGGCAAGGTAATTAAAGAGATTGAATTGGCTACAATTCATAAAATTCTTACACAAGAAAATTACATCAAATCGGTGGACAAAGTACATTTTTTGGGCTCAAAACTACAAATTGAAGTTACTTTGTACAATATATTAATGGAAGTGCAACCCAAAACCGGAGCAAAATTTTTATTGGATGTGGAGGGCGTTTATCTTCCTTATTCATCAAAAGTGGAAAATGGTGTAATTGTTGCACAAGGTGTTATTCCTAACAGTTTTCAAACAAAAGAAACGGTAACAGCAAATAATCGCGAACTTTATGAACTGTTTACTATTGCAACGCTCATTCAGGAAGATCCTTTTTATTCGGCATTGTTTACAAGAATGTATATTGATGAAAAACAGCATATTACATTCTATCCTACAGTTGGAAATTTGCCCGTTTTGTTCGGCACTGCCCAAGATGCACAAAACAAACTTAAATCGCTGAAATACATGTATGAAGATGTGCTTCCATATATGAATGAAGATAAATATGCACGGTTAGACGTGCGCTTTAAAAACAGAATTGTAGCAACTAAATCCAAAAGTTAATCATGGCACACAGTAAAGAAATGCAAGAACAGCCTAAAATTGTAGTAGGCATAGATATTGGAACTACCAAAATAGCCACAATCATCGGCTACCAAAACAGTGATGGAAAAATTGACGTATTAGGTTATGGTAAAGGCGATTCCACAGGCGTTCAACACGGTTTGATTTTTAACATCAATAAAACCGTTGATGGAATCAATGTAGCTAAAAATACTGCCGTAAGCCGTTCGGGTCAGGAATTTGAGTCGGTTTATGCCGGTGTAGCCGGACGCCACATTAACAGTATGGAGTTTAAACACGTCATCACCCGCAGAAACGGAAAGGAAGAGATAATCCGCCAGGAAGAGATTGACAAAATGGTGGAAGACCTGGAAAATATTTCAGTTAAACCGGGAGAAAAGATCATTACTGTAATTCCTCAACGATTTGTGATTGACAATATTCGTGAAACCAACGAACCGGTAGGCGAATTGGGAGAACTTATCGTAGGATATTTTCAAATTATTACCGGCAACGATTTCGAAATTACAAAAATTATACGCTGCATCAATGAGTGTGATCTGCTTGTGAATGACATCATTCTAGAACCTATTGCTTCCGCTTTGGTGTGCCTAACACAAGAAGAAAAACAACAAGGTGTTGTGTTAGTGGATATTGGCGGCGGTACTACCGATGTGATTATTTATGCAGACGGAAATCCAGTTTTTACAAAAGTAATTCCTATCGGCGGCAACGTGATTACCAAAGATATTGCCAGCGTGTGCCAAATTCCTGAAGATTTGGCTGAAAAGTTAAAGTGTGGCTACGGTACATGCGTCATCGAAAAGAGTAATAAAAACAACTTTATTACCATTCCTCAGTTCCACGAAAGTGCGCCCAAGCAGATTAGCGAGCCATTTTTGGCTGAAATTATTTACTCGCGGGTGCAAATGGATATCCTCAACCAGATTCAAAAGGCAATTTCAGAGTCGGGTTATGAGAAAAAAATCCGCGCAGGAGTAGTGCTCACCGGTGGCGGCTCGTCGCTAAAGCATTTGAAGGAACTGTGTCAATATACATTACAACGCAGCACACGCATCGGCATCCCCGACATTGGATTTGTGAACTCTATTCCGGCTGAATTAAAACAGCCGATGTTTGCCACTTCGCTGGGATTGTTGAAACATGGGATCCAGGTGGTTGAAAAAGAGGGGAGTGAAGGAGAAAGAAGAAGGGAGAAGGGAGAAGGAAAGAAGGGGGGAGAAGGGAGAAAAGGAGAAGGGAAGAAGGGAGAAAGCACAAAGGGAGAAAGCAGAAAGGGAGAAGTGTATAAAGGAGAAGGGAAAAAGGTAGAAGGGAAGAAAATAGAAGGGAAGAAAGGTGAAGGCAGAAAAGGGGATAAGAACGGGGCGTCGATTTGGGATAGTATTAAGGGGTTTTTAGATGAAATAACAGAAAAAACATCATAATTATTAAATAGTAACTTATTATGAGAGAACGAATTGATTTCACGCCAGATTATGGCACAAAAGCTACGCAATCTATTATTAAAGTGATTGGCGTGGGCGGCGGCGGCGGCAATGCCGTGAAACACATGTACAAAGAGGGAATTGTTGGGGTGGACTTTTTAATTTGCAATACCGACCGAAATGCATTGGAAGCAAGTCCAATACCTTCAAAATTAGTATTGGGAGAAAGTGGATTGGGCGCAGGCGCCAATCCCGAAGTTGCCCGCCAGTTTGCCTTAACAAGTCGTGAAGAGATTATTAACTTTATCGGCACGGAAACCAAGATGCTTTTTATTACGGCAGGCTTGGGTAAAGGCACGGGAACAGGCGCCGCGCCTGTAGTAGCCGAAATTGCCAACGAATTGGGAATATTAACGATCGCAGTGGTAACATTACCCTTCCGTTTTGAGGGCACCACCAGCGCACAGTTTGCAGAAGCCGGCATAGCAGAACTCAAAAAGTACGTTGATTCTCTCATCATCATTAAAAATCAAAACATTATCAAGTATTATCATGATGAGGAGTTGGACAGGGCTTTTGGATATGCGGATGATGTACTGAAAAATGCCGTGAAATGTATTGCCGAGTTGATTACCGTTAACTTAGAGCAAAACATTGACTTTAACGATGTTAACTCTATTATGCGAAAGAGTGGCGCCGCCATGCTTGGCATCGCAGAAGCCAGCGGAGAAAAGCGAATTGATGACGTGATTGAAGGTGTGTTACAATGCCCACTGCTCACGGAAGAACATATTTCAAACGCCAGAAACTTCTTATTCAGCATCAGTTACGGATCTGAGAAAAAATTACGTATCTGCGAATTGGAAAAACTCACCGATAAATTTGAAGAGTTGAAAAGCAAAAATTCGCACGTGATTTGGGGCAGAAGCGAAGACCCAACTTTGGGAGACAAAATAAAGCTGTCGGTCATTATTTCTAAATATGATACAGTAGAAACAAGAGTAGAAGAGTCTATTATTCCCGATAAAAATATGTATGAAGGTGATAGACAATTTAACACAAAAGTTATAGATCAAGGTACAAATCCTTTTTCACCATCTTCGCCCGCCAATATGATTTCTGAGTTAGAAAGAGAATCGGAAAAATCAGTGGTGATAGAGAAAAAAGAATTTGGATTTCTGAACAATTCAGAACGGGTTGAAAGCAGGCGCGAGGTTGTTGATTTTGTTACTGAATCGGTAGCATCTAACGCAGGTCCTCAACGTTTAAAAAGTACTTATGAATTTAAATATGAGGATGATAACCAATTTTCTTCTTTAGTTGACATTCCGGCAATACAACGGTTACATGAAGAGCGGAAAGAGGATTTTCAGGAGAAAGCCCTTAGAGACACCGTTCCTCAGCCCGTGATGCTGGAAGGGGAGTTTCATAGCTTTTTTACGGGGTTGGCGGATTAAATAGCCTCAAAGGATATTAAAAGATTGTATGTCTGTAACAAAATTCATACGAGGAAAGCTAACAAAGCATGAGTTTTTTCTGTATTTTATTCTATTTATCAGAATATTAATAAATGACATGGAAAATGCAGAAAAACCCTATTTTCGCGTCTTATTAAATAAAGACACGAAAAATGAATAAATATCCTGAATACAAAGGACTTAATCTCTCAGAAATTGGGAAAGAAATCAAAGAATACTGGGAGAAAAACAAGATTTTTGAAAAAAGTTTAACCTCCCGCGAAGGAAATCCAGAGTACGTTTTTTATGAGGGACCACCCTCTGCAAACGGAACGCCCGGCATTCACCACGTGATGGCGCGCGCCATTAAAGACTTGTTTTGTCGCTACCAAACCCTCAAGGGCAAACACGTGGGGCGCAAAGGCGGCTGGGATACACACGGGCTGCCCGTTGAACTCGGCGTGGAGAAAACATTGGGAATCACCAAAGAAGATATCGGCGTGAAAATTTCGGTGGAGGAATACAACCAAGCCTGCCGGAACGAAGTGATGAAATATAAGGATTTGTGGGATGACCTTACCAAAAAAATGGGCTACTGGGTGGATTTGGATGACCCCTACATCACTTTTGACAATAAGTATATTGAATCTGTATGGTATTTATTATCTGAATTATACAAAAAAGGATTGTTGTATAAAGGCTACACCATTCAGCCCTTTTCGCCGGCTGCGGGAACAGGACTGAGTTCGCACGAACTGAACCTGCCCGGATGTTATAAAGATGTGAAAGACACCACCGTAGTGGCACAGTTTAAGGTAAAGAAACAACAACCCAATTTGAAAGCATGTCCTTTTAATTTTCCTGCCGATTGCCCCATCCCCGAAAATCTTTACATTTTGGCGTGGACAACCACCCCCTGGACGCTTCCGTCGAATACGGCGCTTGCTGTGGGCGAAAAGATTGAGTATGTGCTGGTGGAAACCTACAACCCCTACTCGGGCGCTCCCGTTCAAGTAATTTTAGCGAAAGCTTTGGTACACACTTTCTTCCCTGAAAAAAATGCTGAATTGCCGTTTGAGGCTTATCAACAAGGCGATAAAAATATTCCGTACAGAATTTTGGCAACCACTACCGGCGCAAAGTTGGTGGGAATGGAATACGAGCAACTCATTCCGTACGTGAACCCGGGCGCGGGCGCATTTCGCGTGATTGCAGGCGATTATGTTACCACTGCCGATGGGACGGGCATTGTGCACATCGCCCCCACTTTTGGGGCAGACGACAAACGCGTGGCTCAGGAAGCCGGCGTGCCTCCATTAGTGCTCATTGATCATCAAGGCAACCGCCAACCGATGGTGGACAAAACCGGCAAATTCTATCTTCTCGAAGATTTGGACAAAATATTTGTAAAAGAAAATGTTAATGTTGATTTGTATAAAACTGTTGCCGGAAGATATGTGAAGCCCGATTATGAAAAAACGGATGAAAAACATGAAGACACTTTGGATGTGGAGTTGGCGATTTGGCTGAAACTGCAAGGCAAAGCATTTAAAATTGAGAAATATACGCACAACTACCCGCACTGCTGGCGCACCGACAAACCGGTGTTGTACTATCCGTTAGATTCATGGTTTGTGAAAACCACCGAGTATAAAAAACGGATGATGGCGCTGAACGACACCATTGTTTGGAAACCGGCAGCCACAGGCTCAGGACGTTTTGGAAACTGGCTCGAAAACTTGGTGGACTGGAACTTGTCGCGCTCCCGCTTTTGGGGTGTGCCGCTCCCCATTTGGACAACGGAAGACAAAAAAGAACAGATCTGCATCGGCTCTATTGAGCAGCTGTACAACGAAATAGAAAAAGCAGTGGCGGCAGAAATAATGCCTGAAAACCCGTACAAAGATTTTGTTCCCAATAATTTCAGCAAAGAAAACTACAACAAAATTGATATTCACCGTCCTTATGTGGATGAAATATTTTTGGTATCGCAAAGCGGCAAAAAAATGACGCGCGAGTTGGACTTGATTGACGTTTGGTTCGACAGCGGCGCCATGCCCTACTGCCAATGGCACTATCCCTTTGAAAACAAGGAACTTTTCGAGAAAAAATTCCCTGCCGATTTTATTGCGGAAGGGGTGGACCAAACGCGCGGCTGGTTCTTTACGCTGCATGCCATCGCCACGATGATTTCCGACAGCGTTTCTTTTAAAACAGTAGTATCCAACGGATTGGTGTTAGACAAAGAGGGCAATAAAATGTCGAAACGTCTGGGCAATGCCGTTGACCCCTTTGAGACACTTGAAAAGTACGGCGCTGATGCCACCCGCTGGTATATGCTCACCAACGCGCAACCTTGGGATAACCTCAAATTTGACGAAGAGGGCATTAAAGAGGTGCAACGAAAATTCTTCGGCACGCTTTACAATACCTACAATTTCTTTGCCTTATATGCTAATATTGATAATTTTACCTACATAGAAGCAGAAATTGCAATAGAGAAACGCCCCGAAATTGATCGCTGGATTTTATCGGAATTAAACACTTTAGTGAAAAACTGCGATGTCAATTACGCAGATTATGAACCCACCAAAGCGGGACGCGATATTCAGCAGTTTGTGGATGAATATTTGAGCAACTGGTATGTACGCCTCTGTCGTAGAAGATTTTGGAAAGGCGATTACAGCGAAGATAAGATCTCGGCTTACCAAACGCTCTACACTTGCATGGTAACGATTGCCAAGTTGGCATCACCCATTGCGCCGTTTTTTATGGACAAACTGTTTATGGATTTGAACGCGGTTACCCATAAAGAAAACGTGGAATCAATCCATCTTTCCGACTTTCCAAAGGTGATTGAAGCATTGATTGACAAACCGTTGGAAGAAAGAATGGAGTTGGCGCAAGAGATTTGTTCCATGACACTTTCGTTGCGCAAAAAATCGAACATTCGCGTACGCCAGCCTTTACAAAAAATTATGATTCCGGTGTTGGAAACCTCCAACTTTGTGGCGCAAATAGAAAAAGTAAAACCGTTAATCTTGCACGAAGTTAACATAAAAGAGATTGAATTTGTGGAAGATAGCGAAGGTATTTTGGTTAAAAAAATAAAACCCAATTTCAAAACATTAGGTCCAAAATATGGCAAGATCATGAAGGCGATTGCCGCCAAAGTAGCTGAATTTACTCAAAAAGAGATTGCTCAAATAGAAAAAGAGGGACAAATCTCTCTCCAAATCGAAGGCGAACAAGCCGACCTGCTTCTCTCTGATGTAGAGATCATTGCTGAGGACATTCCGGGTTGGGTAGTTACCAACCAAGACACGCTGACAGTGGCATTGGATATTACCATTACACAAGAATTAAAAGAGGAGGGTTACGCCCGTGAGTTGGTGAATCGTATTCAGAACTACCGTAAAGACAGCGATTTGGAGGTTACAGATACCATTACTGTTACCTTGCAAAGCCACCCTGAAACCGATGCCGCCTTCCGCAAATTTGAAGAATACATAAAATCGGAAACTTTGTGCAGGAAGCTCGAAATCATTCCAGAAATGTATAGTTGTGAAAGACTTAGTTTTGTAATTGTGGAGGAGATTATGATTGATGTGGTGATTGGCAGGTAAAATATGCATATTAACCTAAAATGGCTTGAGATTGAAGTGCTGTAATAAGATTAAACTGTTTTCTTTACAGCCAACTGCCCGCATGCAGCTGCAATATCCTTTCCCTTGCTTTGCCGCACATTAACAATAAGGTTTTTAGATTCTAAATGCGCTGTAAACGCCGCCTTTCTTTCAGGGCTGGAGGGTTGAAATTGCGTCTCGGTGGCGTTATATTCAATAATGTTGATTTTCACAGGAAATGCTTTGCAAAAGCGGCACAATTTTTCGGCATCTTCCAAACTGTCATTGAGATTATGCAGTAATACATATTCTAAGGTAATGCGTTGGTTGGTTTTTTCCACATAGTAGCGCAATGCGTCTTGAAGTTCTTGCAGCGGATTAGTTTGATTTGCAGGAATTAACAGAGAACGTTTCTTATTATCGGCAATATGCAGCGACACTGCCAAACCCGCTTTGAAGCCATCATCCGCCAATTTTCTGATGCCAGTGGTGATGCCCACGGTGGAGAGTGTGATGCGCGAAGGCGAAAGCCCGTTTCCATTGGGCGAAGTCAGTATGTCGATGGCTTTGATTACATTATCGTAATTCAGTAGCGGTTCGCCCATGCCCATAAACACGATATT